>JANXML010000318.1 GCA_025354645.1 Arcicella sp.
GCTGACCAAACCAAAGACCGTCCTGAAACTAAGACTGAACCTTACACATGGACACGCCAGTACGGAAAAGGAAAGGTTTTTTACACGGCTTACGGACACGATGAAAACACGTGGCAAAATACTGATTTTCAGAAACTTATCGAAAATGCTATCGTTTGGGTGGTGGATGAAAGTGCTCAGAAAGCTCATGCAGGGTTGAATATGCAACCTTTTGCTTTTAAGTTAGCAAACCTTCCCAACTACGAAAAACGACCTAATCCGCAGGTGCAACAGTTGCCACTTTCGCCCGAAGAATCGTTGAAGCAAATTCAGATTCCCGTTGATTTTAATTTGGAAATTTTCGCACACGAACCCAACGTGATGCACCCCATTGCGATGGCTTGGGACGAGAAAGGAAGACTCTACGTTTTGATTACGAAAGATTATCCAAACGAGCGAAAAGAAACGGGTGGAAGCGACTATATTATGCTCTGCGAAGACACTAATAAAGACGGCAAAGCCGATAAATTCACCCGATTTGCGGAGGGTTTGAGTATTCCTACGGGAATGGTTTTTGCCAATGGTGGACTCATCGTTTCGCAAGCTCCCAATATGTTGTTTTTGAAAGATAATGATGGAGATGATAAGGCAGACGAAAAGAAAATTTTGTTCTCAGGATTCGGAACGGGCGACACCCACGCAGGACCTTCAAATTTGCATTATGGCTTCGATAATTGGATTTGGGGATGCGTTGGCTATTCGGGAATTAAGGCTAAATTTGCTCAAAAAGATACCATAAATTTTGGACAAGGTTTTTTCAGATTTAAAGCCGATGGCTCTGATTTTGAACACATTACCTCAACTTCTAACAATACTTGGGGCTTTTCTTTCAACGAAACTGGTGATGTTTTCGGCTCAACCGCCAACAACTCGCACGGTTGGTATATGGCAATTCCTCATCGCAATATTTTAAATGGTTCAATTTCAAATGATGGTAGTCGTGGAACAGATACGCACAAGGATATGAAGACCATTACGCCCAGAGTTCGACAAGTGGATGTTTTTGGAGGATATACCGCTGCGGCAGGGCATAATTTTTATACAGCAAGGGCTTTTCCGAAGAAATATTGGAACAAAACCGCCTTCGTTTGCGAGCCAACGGGACATGTGGTTCACCAGAATATAATGGAGAAGAATGGCACTGATTATCAAGATGTTGAAGGCTTTAATCTCTTAGCTGGGGCAGACGAATGGGTGTCGCCCGTTTTTGCGGAAGTAGGTCCCGATGGGGCAGTTTGGGTGGCGGATTGGTACAGTTATATCATCCAACATAACCCTCAACCAGGCGGTTTCAAAATGGGCGTTGGTAATGCTTATGAGACTGATTTGCGGGATTATACGCACGGTAGAATTTACAGAATTGGCTACAACAAAGCACCCAATTACACGCCTTTGAGTTTGAGCAAAGACCGTCCGCAAGAATTGGTAAATACGCTCAAAAATAACAACCAATTTTGGCGAATAACTGCCCAGAGATTATTGATTGAACGTGGTCAGAAAGACGTTGTGCCTGCTTTAATTGAATTAACAAAAGACCAGTCTTTGGACGAAATTGGTATTAATCCAACCGTTATTCACGCTCTCAGAACATTGGAAGGTTTGGGTGCTTTGAATGAGCCGAATGTCCAGCAAGCTTTGTATGCCTCACTCACGCATCCGTGTGCGGGAGTACGCAAAAATGCCGTTCAGATTTTACCTCGTAATACTGAGTCAGTCAAGGAATTATTACAAAAAAATCTTTTGAACGACCAAGAACCATTAGTCGTTTTGAACACACTTTTAGCCCTATCAGAAATGCCTTTAACGGCTGAATCTGAAAAAGCGTTAATGACACGTTTAGAACAATCTACTGAAACGAATGACCGTTGGTTGCCCGATGCTTTTGCCAGCGTTTTGACCAGTAATAAACAAGTTTTATTGAAGAAATTGGTACAGAGACTTACCCAAAATTCTTCTTCGCCAAAGACAAAAACCAATGAAATGCCCGCTCATCATGACCACTCGAAGATGATGCAAGAAGCCACAAAAACAACGGCGGTAACAGCTTCAAATAAACCTGATTTAGTGATTACGAGATTAATTATTACTCCCGCAAATCCAGTAGTGAGAGATAATATTAATGTAAAAATTGAGGTAAAAAATCAGGGTAATGTTGCCTTAGAAAAAGGAATTGTTGTACCGTTAGATTTACGTTTTGAAGGACAAGGCAGAAAGATTGACCTTGTCAGTCGCACGCACAACACAGGCATCCTTGCGGGTGAAACCGTAGTAATTTCTAAAAATACGAATGGACCTTGGAGTGGCGACATTGGATTTAATTCGGATGTGGCAGGAGAATATACCCTAACGGTTGATTTAGATAAAACAAATACCATCGCAGAAAGTGACGAAAAGAACAATATATTTACTCAAAAAATAACGTTTTCAGCACCGCAAAATATGACCAATTATGCACTTGAAAGAGCCGTGAGAGGCTATTCGGCAGTTTCGGAAGTAGATTCAGTAATGCAACTATTGAAGCAGTTTCCAAAGATGGAAGAAACGACAGCCTCAGCACTATTGAGGGGAATTACGGAAGGCTGGAATTATAAAAGGAAAGTAACAGTAAATGAATCTGACAAAGCATTTTTGGTAAATTTGAATAAAAATTTAGCTTCGGAAAATAAGGACAGGTTGAGCCGTTTGATGCAAGTATGGCAAATTAAAACGGATGAAGTGACCGACCCAAACAAAATTACGATTGTAATAAAATCAGTCAAAGAAGCCATGAGTTATGATAAAAAAGAATTCACCGTAACGGCTGGGAAAACAGTAGAATTAATCTTTGAAAACCCCGATGCAATGCAACATAATTTAGTAATTGGGAAACCTAAGTCGCTGGAAATCATTGGAAAAGCTGCTAATAAAATGATTACGCAAAAAGACGCTATTCAGAAAAACTATATTCCAAATATACCCCAAATTATTGCTTCAACGCCTTTGGTAAACTCAGAAGGAAGCTATAAATTGACCTTCAAAGTACCAGAAATAGTGGGCGATTATCCTTATGTGTGCACCTTCCCTGGGCATTGGAGTATTATGAATGGCGTGATGAAGGTGGTGAAGTAAATTATAACATTAGACCATAGATTTTCAGATGCTAAGGATTTACACGCATGAAATTTCGGAACTATTACACTGTTAATTATACTCAAACGTAAAAGGATTGCGAAATTAAATTTATTTTTTAATTTTGATACATGGTCATAGATTTAACAGATATAGAACGGAAGGAACTTCAAGTTTTTCAACGCAATGTTGAGAAGCGTTCTGAATATGTTAAGGTGACGACCATTTTAATGTTAGATAAAGGACTATCCATTGCTGAAATATCAGAGTATTTAGGCATAGATGATAGCACGGTTTATCGTTACATTAATTCCTATCAAATTGATGGACTGAGTTCTTATTTACGAACCGACTATCAAGGCTACTGGGGATTATTAACTTCTCATCAAATCTCTCAA
>JANXML010000334.1 GCA_025354645.1 Arcicella sp.
TAGCCCAATAAAGCGGCTCTTTTCTTGGGATTATTAGAAATTAATCTAAGTTTACTTACGCCCAAATCTCTTAGAATAGAAGCCCCAACACCATAATCACGTTCATCCATTTTAAAGCCTAATTCTAAATTCGCTTCCACCGTATCACGCCCCATTTCTTGAAGTTTATAAGCCTTCAATTTATTAACTAAACCAATACCTCTGCCTTCTTGAAACATGTATAAGATAATTCCTTTTCCTTCTTTTTCAACCATCTTCATTGCCTTGTGTAGTTGTCCACCACAATCGCATCGACACGAACCAAAAATATCACCCGTCACGCACGAACTATGTACTCGCACCATCACGGCTTCATCTTTTTCCCAAGAACCTTTAATTAATGCCAAATGAATGTCGCCCGTGGTTATTTGTTTAAATGCAATTAATTCAAAATGACCAAATTCAGTGGGCATATCAACGCCAATTTCACGTTTAATCAAGCTCTCGTGTTTGAGGCGATATTCAACTAAATCCTTGATTGTCACTAATTTAAGGTCAAATTTATCGGCAATTTCACGTAAATCTGGCAAACGAGCCATTGAACCATCATCCTTCAAAACTTCAATCAAAACGCCCGATGGCTTAAAGCCTGCCAAAGAGGCAAAATCCATGGCAGCTTCAGTGTGTCCCGTTCTTCTTAAGACTCCTTCTTTCTTAGCTTTCAAAGGAAAAATATGCCCTGGACGACCTAAATCTTCTGGTTTTGTTTTTGAATCCACTAAGGATAAAATGGTCTTGGCACGGTCTTGGGCAGATATTCCTGTGGTGCAACCTTGTCCCAATAAATCAACGGAGACAGTAAATGGCGTTTCGTGAGTGGCAGTGTTTGAGCCAACCATCATAGATAATCCCAATTCTGTACAACGTTCTTCGGTCAGAGATACGCACATCAATCCACGCCCTTCCCGAATCATAAAATTGGCTAACTCGGGGGTCATTGCCTCGGAGGCACAAATCATATCTCCTTCATTTTCACGGTCTTCATCGTCTGCAACAATGATTATTTTCCCTTGACGGATTGCTTCAATGGCTTCCTCAATGGTATCTAATTTTATATTTGACATTCTCTGCGGTCAGTCCATGTTTGAAAATGGACTTTTAAAATAATTATTAATCAGTTTTTAAATATGTACAAGATAATAGGCATTTCATCAAATTTTTTTAAATATTTCTGTTTAAAACACTTTCTCATACCCAAGAAAAAAATCCTTTCTTATACAATTCAAATTTACGAACTTTTGTTCTTTTAAGTGATTAAATATCTATGCGATAAATTTTGTGATATTAATTACAATGAGACATTCGTGCTTGTAACTATTTGATTATTAAAATATTAGCAATTAATATAGTTATAAATTAGATTTTGGATTGTATATTTACATAACAAATTCTTTCAGCAATTCCTTTCTTGCATACAAATATTTCCTTCCTACTTTTTCTTAATTTACGATTTGGCACGTTAATAGCATATCATTACGCAACCAACAAATTTTTAACGGTTTTCTATTCCACAAAAACGGTTTTTTAAATCTTAGCACAATTTTTGCACAGTTTTCTTATGTAACCCATGTAAAAAAGCCTAAGGTTTTCGTTCAGAATAATATAAAGATTTATTAAATCATCGGAGTGTTCAATTAGGTGATTTTTGTAGTTTTCTGTGCGAACTGGAGAGGAAGATATACCCATAAAATATGAATAGGATTATACGAAACATAAGAACTGTGTTTATAGGCATTGTTGCTTTGACTTCTTGGTCAACAGAAATGTTCGCTCAATGCCGAAACGAAACTGGCGACCCCGTAAAAGGAGAATTTAGTATTAATGGAAATAAAGTGAACGTCAAAGGCGATGGTGGTGGGTCTTTAACTGCCTCAAACAATATTCCTATCAAAATTTGCGAAGGAGAACTTATTGTTCTCAAAAATACATTGCCAGTTACTTCTCTCACCAGTAATAGTTATTGGATAACCGAATACGGAGCCTATAATTCTCGAACCTCTTCCTTAGCGAGTAGTACTGGAAGTATTGATGCTTCATACAACACAATTACTGGAAATGCTGGAATTAAAATGATTTCAAAAACAGCGGATCCTGCTGGGTTTAGTTTTTATGATAAACCAGGAAAATACGTAATTACTCAATACGATAATTCTTCCACTGCTACGAATGGACCAGGTTTTCACCATGCCTGCCAAGTTATTGAAATTATTGCTCCTCCAAAACCTGTTGTAACAACGAGCGTTTGCAGTGGCGATGAAATTCAAATCACTTTTCCTGCAAGCCCCAATAATATATTTGATGATTATGAAATTAAATTCAACGCAACTGCGGGTTCATATAATCCTGTGCTTAAAACAGGAAAACCAACCTCATATCCCTTTGTAGTAAAAAGCGGAACGTTATTGTCGGGGTTTACTCAAGATATAATTTTAACCGTTCAAGGACTTTCTGTAACTGGCAATTGTGTTGCTCCAATTGAAAACAAAGGTAGAATATCGGTTAATGCAGCAACTATTTATAGACCTGTGGTTAGTTCAATTATTGGAACCACTAAGAAAGGAGAATTTAAATTAGCCGTTTCAGCACAAAATAATATTAGTAGAAACTTATACATTAGAGATCCTTTATTGACTAATACTTACGATTATAACACTGTTTTTAAAACATATGGTTCAACGGCAACAACAACAGATTCAACGATTTTACAGGTTCCAGATGGAAATAAAACGTATTGTTTCAGAGCAGAAGCCCTTGATTTAGTTTGTCCTTCAACCACAAGTAATCCAAATCTTACCAGTAACGAAGAGGTTTGTACAACTCCCGCAACAGTCACGGCAGTTAGCAATTTGAACACTATAACCTGGTTAAAAGCGATTGGTTCTGTCACAGGCGGAGCTTTTAGTTATTATCAAGTGGAGCGATTGAATTCAAATGGAAACATAGATAAATTATTTCCACCGATAAATAATATAACAGAATTGAAAGTTGAAGACTCAGGAATTACTTGCGGACAAGAATATACCTACCGAGTACTCACTAATTATAGTCAAAAGTCTTATTCTCAGATAATTAAAGTGAAAGCCGTTTCGGACGATATACCCACAAAAATTCCACGTTTTTTTGCCACAATGACCAATGATGCCAAATATGCAAGTATTCAAGGACAATTCGACCCAAGCAATGTTCCAGTTAATATTAAGACAAATAATTATAAATTTTACCGAGCTGATGCCATAAATTCTGCTTATTCTCTAATAAAAATTGGGAATCAATTAATTAATGATTCAACTGCCGAAGTTGATAAAAAATCCTATTGTTACTATATGACCTGGACAAACCTTTGTGATAAAGAATCAAGTCCATCAGAAAAAGTTTGTACTGTATATTTGAAACCATCTGGAGCAACCATTAATTGGACAAAAGAAACGTCTATTTCTGCTGGAACAGATAGTTACATCGTTCAACGAGTAAATCCTTCCAATGGAACGAATGTAAAGGAATTAGCCAGTAATTTAAAAAATATTTACTCGTACAATACCCAAGTTTTACCAGAAACAGAAGGGCAAGAAATTTACATACAAATAGAATCTCGACCCGTGGGATGGAATGTCATTGGTAGTAATTCTTTGCCAAGTACGCTCTCAAACATAGTCCGAATTTTTAGACCTTCATTAATGATGAGTCCGCAAATATTCACGCCAAATGGAGATAATAATAATGATAAATTTATAGTACGAGGTAAGTTCATTAAGAAATTAAAAATGTCAATTTACGACCGTTGGGGTAATGTGATTTTTTATGAAGAAATGGACGGTTATCCCACTGAAAATAACCAGAATGAATCAACCGTTGTGGGATGGAATGGTATAATGAACAATGGAAATAAGGCAATTGAAGGTAGTTACGCATTCAAAATTGAAATTGAAGATACGATTGGTCAAGTTTCAGTTAAAGAAGGTGCTTTATTATTAGCGTATTAGATTCAAAAAAATATTCCCAAAAAGAAACCTCAGCACATAAGTTGAGGTTTCTTTTTTGCGTTACATGAATAGTATCGTAAATTGCGTTTGAAATTTAATAAACAAAAATATGTTCGACATGATGGGAATGCTTGGTAAAGTCAAAGACCTCCAAGTCAAAATGAAAGAAGCACAAGAATCATTAGGGTCAATCACGGAAATCGGTGAATCTGGTGGTGGAATGGTGAAGGCAACCGTTAATGGTAAAAAACAATTGCTCAATATCGAAATTGATGAAGATCTCATCAAGCCCGAAGACCGTGAAATCCTTCAAGATTTAATCGTTGCTGCAACAAATAAGGCAATGGAAAATATTGATGATAAAGTAAAAGATCATCTTCAAAATGCCACAAAAGGTATAATGCCAAATATTCCAGGGATGGATTTGGGCGGAATGTTTTCATAGTTTCGATGTTCGGGATTCGATGCTTGATTTTCGATTTTCGATGTTCGTAGTATCGAACTTTGAACATCGAATCACGAACATCGAATCTCTGAACATCGAATCACGAACATCGAAATCATGTTAAAAGTACAAAATCTAACCAAAATTTACGGTACTCAAAAAGCCGTGAACAATATATCTTTTGAAGCCAAAGCGGGTGAAATCGTTGGTTTTTTAGGACCAAATGGTGCTGGAAAATCTACGACCATGAAAATTGCTACGTGCTACCTTACTGCCACTTCTGGAAGCATAGAAGTCTGTGGATTCGACGTTCAGAGAAATTCCATAGAAGTTCGGCAAAACATTGGTTATTTACCCGAACATAATCCACTATACTTGGATATGTACGTTAGAGAATTTTTAGAATTTATTGGCGGAATATACGGTTTGAAAGGTCAGCACCTGCAAAAACGTATTTCAGATGTCATTGAATTATTTGGATTAACGTTGGAACATAAAAAGAAAATTGGACAGCTTTCCAAAGGGTATCGCCAACGGGTTGGTCTCGCACAAGCCCTCATACACGACCCAAAAGTATTGATTTTGGACGAACCCACCACAGGACTTGATCCAAATCAATTAGCTGAAATAAGACAAATAATTAGAAATATTGGTAAAGAAAAGTCCGTAATTTTTTCCACCCATATTTTGCAAGAAGTTGAAGCAATTTGTAATAGAGTTGTGATTATCAATCACGGAATAATCGTAAAAGATTGCCCAATCAATGAATTAAAGCAAGTGGGTAAAACGATGGAGGATGTGTTTAGGGAATTAACGGTTTGATTTGTAAATGATAATTTTATTCTGTATTTTTAAAATAAAAAAGGATATGAAAACATTAGAATTAGATATTTTTTCAGATACTGACGAAGATGAAGTTATGAAATATTTAAGAGTTTTAGAAGATAAGCATTTAATAGGTTTACGCAAATCTAAATCAACTGTTTTACCAGGCGAACCACTTACAGTTGAACAATTAAATAAGCAAATTGAAAAATCTGAAACAAGTAGAGCCTATACTCCACAGGAAGCACGTAAATACTTAGGAATATAGGCATGGCAAATAGTTATAAAGTAATTTTTAGAGAAGAATTCCTTGATGAACTCCTTGAAATACAAGAATATTTAGAAGGAGAATCGTTTGGAAGAGGCAAAAAATTTATTAGTAGAATTTACGATTTTATGATGGATATCATTGAACGTATGCCGTTCATGTTTCAAGAATATCCTTACAAAATAACAGAAGATAAAATCTATCGTAGAGCTATTTTTGAGATTCAATATGTAATTATTTATAAAGTAATTGTTGATGAAATTTTTATTTTGAAAATTTATCATACCAGTAGAAATCCAGATAATATTCAACTTGATTAAAATATGAAACGAATTTCAATATCCATCCCAGGCTATCCTATCAATACAAAAGAATTGATAGACCAAATAGAATTAGCCAGAAAATCTTCTAAAATATACACTTTGGCAGAAGTAAAAAAGATTTCACAATTATGATTTTTTATTATTCAGTCACAAAAAAGCCTTCATTGTTTGAGACAATGAAGGCTTTTTCTATTCATTTTCTTTGGTATTAATATCTTCTATTTCATTCTCTATTACTTTATTTTCTACTATTTCCTCTTTTTTTGGTTGGTCAAAAAACTTATTTTGAAAAATTAAAATCGAAACAACGCCACAAAAAATGGAAGCATCAGCGAAATTAAAAATGGGTGTTGAATACCATGAACCGCCCCAAATTGGCACCCAATCAGGAATCCAGCCTTGATAAGGATCAAAGAAAAACATATCAATCACTTGCCCATGAAACCACGGTGTAGGCGAGTCAGGAGGTTGATTTCCTAATAATTTACCATAAAAAGTACTGTCAATAACATTTCCGATAGCTCCTCCCAAAATGGCTGCAATACTCCACAAAAGCCCTTCATGAGCATTTCTGCGAGCTAATCTTACCAAATAATAGCCAATCCCAACCATTGCCACAAGCCTAAAAAGACTCAGCACAATTTTGCCATAACCTCCTGGGATAAAGCTCAATTCCATGCCGAAAGCCATTCCTCGGTTTAAAACATAATGCAATTTAAACCATTGTCCAAAAACTGCCATTTCATTACCTTCATAAACTAAGTAATGATGAATACAATATTTTATTAATTGGTCAATGGCAATCAACAAGCATGTAAGCCAAAAATATTTATACGGAGAACGAAACATAATACAGTGAACAGTTATCAGTCGAACAAAAATCATTGTAGGTAAATGGCTATCCTTGAATTAGTCTATAATATAGTAATTGAATTACAATGTCAAGAATTTTTCTGATAACTATTTACTGTTTACTGATAACTGTCTCGCAAAGATAATAAATAAAGAAGCCACAAATTGATTAAATCAGTGGCTTCTGGTAAAAATAATATGTATTCAATCTCTAATTACCTAATCCTTATTTTTTTGAAACATCAATCTCTTCCTTCTCACCAATTCACGTTTAATCAATACAAATTCACGACTTGCTTGTCCTGCCACCGAAGTATTTTCTTCGGCACGACGGAATAAATAAGGCATAACGGATTCTACAGGACCATAAGGAACATATTTCGCTACATTATACCCAGCCTTAGAAAGATTGAATGAAATATTGTCGGACATACCCAGCAATTGGGCAAAATAGAAGTGATTATCAGTAGGTTGAACATGGTGTTTAGTCATTAATTCCACCAAGCGTTTACAACTATATTCGTTATGAGTACCCACGCAAACAGAAATAACGTCACGATTTTCTACGGTATATTCCATGGCAGCATTAAAATCGTTATCGGTTCCCGCTTTGGTTTCGTGAACGGGTTCGCAGTAATTATCTTCATGGGCTTTCTGGCGTTCTCTTTCCATATAAGCCCCTCTCACTAACTTCACACCCAAATGATAATTTTGTTTACGAGCCTCAAAGGTTGCGTTCTTTAAATTATGAAACATATCCTTACGATACATCTGGAAAGTATTATAAACCACACATTTATCGTGATTATATTTTCCCATCATTTCATAAGTCAACTCATCAATTGTATCTTGAATCCATGATTCTTCTCCGTCTATAAAAACTCTAACGTTCAAAATGGCGGCTCTTCCACATAGCATATCTATCCTTTTTCGGACTAACAAAAATGCCTCTTTTTCTTCATCGTACAACTCTTCTTGGTTTTGAATTTTTTCCAATAATTCAGCACTTCCAATACCCGTAACTTTGAAAACCGCAAATGGAATTGCTTGATTTTGATTCGCTTTCTCTATAGTTAATAAAATCTCTTTGGCGGTCTTATCAAAACTTTTTTCGTCATCTTCGCCTTCAACGGAATAATCCAAAATTGTGCCGATATGAGCTTTGTCCAAATTTTCTATGGTTTTATTACATTCTTGCAGATTTTCTCCCCCACAAAACTGTTCAAAGACCGTCATTTTAATCAACTTTTTTATCGGAAAATGAAGAAAAAGAAATAGTTTGATAAAAAAAGTACCTAACTTTACGAGCCAATTCTGATTCATACTCGCAAAAATCAAGTATATCTTTTTTAACTGTAAGTTTGATTTGGAAGAAAAAGCAACGGAAGTATCCTCAAAACTGACTTTGGGGGACATTGTGAGGGGTTTGGTGGTCGGCATCTGAGTCATTTCTATGGACTTAATAATCTTTATATATTTTGTTATTAAAAATAGTTTAACAATTGATTATCAATTTATTAAGATTTAGAATGTTGTCTTTGTTTTATAAAAGCCTGCAAAGATAACATATTAGAATAATACAATATTACGTTTCACTGAATTAAATTTTAATAACTATAAATAACTCCTTCATCTTTGATTATCAAGACGCTATTTTTTTGTAAAGTAACAATTAAATTTTGATGTCACTATAAGGTGAAATTACATTTTGTTTAAAAAAATTGTTTAAAAGAAATCACGAATCAAGTTTACCGAAATGAATGCTAATTTAGATATAACGCCGATGCAGGAATGGATCAATACTGACGGCAAACCTTTGATTATTGCTGGACCCTGTTCAGCTGAAACTGAGGATCAAGTGTTGGAAACTGCCAACCGAATTAAAGCCGAAGGTTACGCTCACATCATGCGTGCTGGTGTGTGGAAACCACGTACACGTCCAGGAAGTTTTGAAGGAATGGGAGAACCCGCTTTGAAATGGTTGGTGGAAGCAAAAAAACAAACGGGTTTGCCTTTGGCTTGCGAAGTCGCCACGCCCGAACACGTTGAATTGTCGTTAAAATATGGCGTGGATGTGTTATGGATTGGTGCAAGAACAACCGTAAATCCATTCAACGTTCAAGATTTAGCGGATGCTTTGAAAGGCGTTGATATTCCAGTATTGGTTAAAAACCCCGTAAATCCAGACTTGGCTCTTTGGGTGGGTGCTTTTGAGCGTTTGCAAAATTCGGGTTTAAAGAAGTTAGGAGCTATTCACCGTGGTTTCTCGAATGCACAAGAAACAAAATATCGTAATTCTCCGATGTGGCAATTAGCCGTGGAGATGAAGCGTTTATTCCCTCAATTGCCCATGATTGGCGACCCTTCACATATGGCGGGTAAGCGTTCATTGTTGATGGAACTGTCGCAGAGAATCTTGGATTTGAATTATGATGGAATGATTATTGAAACCCATCGTGATCCAGATGCAGCTTGGTCAGATGCTTCTCAGCAAGTTACGCCAGAGGTTTTGGGGCAAATGTTGCGTGAATTAGAAGTTCGTCAAGCTAATTATGGTGCTGATTTTACGGATGAATTAGCAGCAATGCGTTCAAAAATTGACAATATCGACCGTGAATTGATGGAAGTGTTGGCAACTCGCATGTCAATCGTAGAAAAATTAGGGGAATATAAGCGTGATAACAACGTGGCGGTTCTTCAATTGGATCGTTGGAAGCAAGTTCACGCTGACCGTGCAAAACAAGCATCAGGTTTGGGTTTATATCCAGAATTTGTAGAAGAATTATTCAAATTAGTTCACTTAGAATCAATCCGTAAGCAAACGGAAGTGATGAGTTCTGTGGTGGCGTAATTTGTTAATATAATTGTTTAAAAAGGCTATTTCTGTTGTGGAAATAGCCTTTTTTTGTTTTAAAGACAAAATAATTTTACTTTTAATAGTTTTGAGTTATTTTAATGCTAAATTTACTTTCTCATTTTAACCACAAAAAATGAAGTTTGAACTTGTTGAATTAAAACGATTATCAGGCAAAAAAGCAACTATTTATTCTCTGTTAATAGACAATGAAGAAGAGACGTTATTTGATAAATTTATTGAAGAAAATGATGAGCAATTTTCAGAAGAAATAGATTCAATTTTTGAAACAATCAAAAAGATTGGAAATCAACATGGGAATAGTCGTAATTTTTTTAAAGAAAATGAAGGTAAGTTAGGGGATTTAATTTGTGCATTATATGATACCCCAAACTCAAATTTGAGGTTATACTGCATTAGATTAGGAAATGCAGTAATTATTTTAGGCGGTGGTGGACATAAACCAAAAGATATTACAGCTTTTCAAGAAGATAAAACTTTAAAAGATGCGAATTATATTCTAAGAACTTTCTCGCATTTATTACATCAAAAAATGCTTGAAGGTGATATTTACTGGCAAGGAGATATGGAATTAGATGGAAACTTAATAATTGACACAGATGAGTAAAGCAAGACAATATGATAGCCCAATTTTAAGAAGAATTGAGGCGAGAATACCCAAAGAATTAAGTGAGCAAATTGACCGCCGTATAGGTCTTGCCGTGAAAATTGCAGAAACTTTACGTGCAAGGGGTTTAACTAATCAAGAATTTGCTTTTATGATGGGGAAAAAACCTTCGGAAGTTAGCCGTTGGTTGAGTGGAACGCATAATTTCACGACTGAAACCCTTTGGCAGATGGAACGAGTGTTAAACGTTCAGATACTCACCAGTTCACCAGCCGAACCTCACGTGGTCAAAGACCAAGAAGAATTAAAGGATTTTATTGCCAATGAAGTACAAAAGGCTTTAACAAAATTTATGAGTAGAAAGAAATTGGCGGTTTGATTTTTACGCCAATTTCTAAATAATCCCCTCCCTTTTCCGTATTTTTGAAAATCGTTATCCCGATTCAAAAATATCCCAATGAAAAAATTATTTCTTCTCGACGCAATGGCGTTGATTTACAGAGCCCACTTTGCTTTCCAAAAAACACCTCGAATTTCCTCTACGGGCATGAATACAAGTGCTGTATTTGGTTTTGCTAATACACTTCTTGAAGTTATTACCAAAGAAAAACCTACGCATATCGGCGTAGCTTTTGATACTTCCGAACCCACATTTCGCCACATTCAATTTGAGGCTTACAAAGCTCAACGTGAAAAACAACCCGAGGATATTTCAATTGCGATTCCGTATGTCAAGAAACTTTGCGTTGCCATGAATATTCCGATTTTGGTAATGCCAGGCTACGAAGCTGACGACGTCATCGGGACGATTGCCAAACGTGCCGCCCGTGAACATGAAGATATGGAAATATACATGATGACTCCCGATAAAGATTACGGTCAGTTGGTTGAGGAACGCATTTTTATGTACAAGCCTGCCTACATGGGCAAGGGTGTTGAAGTGTTGGGCGTAACGGAAATCTGTGCAAAATGGGGCATTGATGATGTCATGAAGGTGATTGATATTTTGGGATTGATGGGCGATGCTTCCGATAATATTCCTGGTATTCCTGGCATTGGCGAAAAAACTGCCACTAAGCTCGTTGAAGAATATGGTTCGGTAGAAGGATTAATTGCAAATGTGGATAAATTGAAAGGCAAGCAACAGGAAAATGTACGAAATTTTGCCGAACAGGGCATTTTATCGAAAGAATTAGCAACGATAATGCTTTCGGTTCCCGTTGATTTTCATGAGGAAAGTTTGAGATTAACGGAGGTGAATAAAGACTTACTTTCACCACTTCTGGACGAGTTGGAGTTTAGAACTTTGAGACGGAGGTTGTTGGGGGATGAGTCAGTAAACAGTGAACAGTTAACAGTAAACAGTAGTCAGAAAGCTGAAAGCCGAAAGCCGAAAGCATCTACTGGACAAATGGATATGTTTGGTAGCCTTGCCCAAGAGAAACAATTAAATGTTTTTGATACAAATGATACTGCTTTTGAACCAAACATCGAATTACGAAAATCGAACATCGAAAATACCGTTCACCAATACCACCTTATTAATACGCCAGAATTACGTCAATCATTAATTCATTTTTTGAGTTTGCAAGATGCCATTTGTTTTGATACTGAGACCACTAATATTGATGCTGTGGAAGCAGAATTGGTGGGAATGTCATTTGCTTATCGGAAGGGTGAGGGTTATTACGTTCCCGTGCCAGCTAATAAAGCTGAAGCTCAGACAATTGTGAATGAATTCAAGCCCATTTTTTTAAATGAAAAAATTGAGAAAATTGCTCAAAATATTAAATATGACTTGATGGTTTTAACGCAATATGGCGTTGAAGTGAAGGGGAAAACCTATGATACGATGCTGGCTCATTACATCATCGAACCTGAAAAACGTCACGGTATGGATATTTTAGCGGAAGATTTCTTGAATTACACGCCAGTATCTATCGAAGAAATTATTGGTAAAAAAGGCGTAAAACAAGGTAATATGCGGGATGCTGATATTGAGAAAGTGAAAGAATATGCAGCGGAAGATGCGGATATTACGTTGCAATTACGAGATAAATTACACCCCATCTTAGCCAAAAATCCGAGTGCCGTTCAATTGTTTGAAGAAGTGGAAATGCCTTTGACTCAAGTACTTTGCGATATTGAAATGGAAGGTGTGAGATTAGATATTGACTTTTTAGCCGCAATGTCGAAAGTTTTGGAGAAAGATATGTTGGAAGTACAAACGATTATTTTTGAATTAGCAGGACAAGATTTTAACATTAATTCCCCCAAGCAATTAGGCGAAATTTTATTTGACAAACTAAAACTTGATTCAAAAGCTAAAAAGACCAAAACGGGTCAATACATGACGGGCGAGGATATTTTAGTAAAATTAGAATTACAAAATCATGAAATTGCCCGTAAAATTTTGGATTTCAGGGAATTACAGAAATTGAAATCGACTTATGTTGATGCTTTACCTCAACTAATTTCTCCGAGAACAGGGCGAATTCATACGTCATTCAACCAAGCCGTAACTGCCACGGGACGACTTTCGAGTACGAATCCTAACCTTCAAAATATTCCTATTCGTACCCCACGTGGGCGAGAAATTCGCAAGGCTTTTATTCCTAAAAATGATGATTTTGTAATCCTTTCTGCCGATTATTCGCAAATAGAATTACGGATTATGGCGGCTTTCGCCAAGGATGAATCTATGATTGAAGCCTTTAACCAAGGTCGAGATATTCACGCCACAACTGCCGCAAAAGTATTTAATGTGAGCTTGGATGAAGTAACGTCTGAGATGCGTAGAAAGGCAAAAACGGTCAATTTTGGGATTATTTATGGCGTTTCTGCCTTTGGTTTAGCTGAGCAAATTGGTGTAAGCCGCACCGAAGCCAAGGAGTTGATTGATAGTTATTGGAAAGAATTTCCCGCCATCAAAAAATACATGAACGATGCCGTGATTAATGCCCGTGACAATCAGTACGTGGAAACCATCATGGGCAGACGTAGGTATTTGCGTGACATCAATTCACAGAACATGGTAGAGCGTGGTTTTGCGGAAAGAAATGCCGTGAATGCCCCCATTCAAGGTTCGGCGGCGGATATGATTAAGGTGGCGATGATAAAAATTAATGATTTCATCAAAGAAAATAAGCTACAATCCCGCATGATTTTGACGGTTCATGACGAATTAGTGTTCGATGCTCACAAATCGGAAGTGGAATTATTGAAAGCAAAAGTCCACGAATTGATGATTACCGCCATTGATTTCCCTGTGAAAATGGATACAGGCATTGGCGTTGGGGCGAATTGGTTGGAGGCACACTGATGCGTTCCAACGCAGTCAGACGATTTCTGATTTTTATTATTTTGTGCATATTTTATTCACTTAAATTATAAAACTTACAAACATTTAATTTTTTATGTTAGAAGATAATAATCATGAAAATAATGTCTATGCCCATGATATTAAAAATCAGATAAAGCATATTTCTGAGGTAGAAAGCGGTAGAAAAGGGTATTACTGTATGGGTTGTAAAAGAGCAATGCAAGCTAAAAAAGGAGCTGTTAATACTCATCATTTTGCTCATGACCCCACTGATATTAAACGAAAAGGTAAATGTACTTTCTCTGATGAAACATACAGGCATAAGTTAGCAAAAGACATATTACAGAGAATCCGTAAAATAAAAGTTCCATCATTATTTAAGTTTCCACCTAATGGAGTTGAAGGAAAACCCAATTTGATTCGTAGTTCTTGGATGATAGAGGCTCATTATGTTAAAATAGAATTACAATTTTATGAAGATGAAAATGGTATAGTTAAATATGGAAGAGGAATAAATTTTGAAAAACCTGAAAATGGAAAACAATTATTGATACAGCCCGATGTTGCATTTTTCGATGAAAATAATAAGCCAATACTTCTAATTGAAATAGTTGCAACTCATAAAATTAATATTGAAAAAGCGTTAAAAATTAGACGATTAGGGATTGATACAGTTGAAATTACAATACCTAAAAGTTCTCCAAATGAAATAGAAGAGGCTTTTAATAAAACGGATAGAACACATTGGATTTATAACTATGAGCAAGAACAAACCAATTATGTACGAGTTCCCGAAGGAGATAACGAGGGAGTATTACTTATTGATGAATTCCAAAGAAAGCTTTTTGAATCTTTCGAATCTTTCTCGTGTAGAGCATCGCAAATTAGAAACCTTATACGAGCAGTTGGAAAGTGTTTGGATTCAGAGCAATATAGAGGAGTTAAACAATCTGTTACAGAAGAAATACAACGAGTTGAGAACAATACAACGACAAATAGACGACAATTACTCGGACTTCAAAGTGGAATTGAAAATGAACTTAGAGAAGAATTTGGACTTAAAACAGAAAGAGTTAGAAGCGATTTTAAATCGAATGCAGACCGAATTGACGAAAGACAAGAATACCTTGATGGAGAAAAAGGAAAAATTGAAAGTAGATACGATGAATTGGACGAACGATATAAACGAAAAAACCAAGAAATTAGAGATTTACAAGGAAACTATGAATCAAAATTCCAAGAAGAAATTGAACGAATTGAAAATTATTTTAACGAATTGGGAACAAGTGGAATCACTCTCGAAGAAAGAATTAGAACAATCGAATCAGAGGAAGAATCTTTTAGAAGAAACATTGAAGCCACTACAAAACAAATTAAGATTGACGAAGAACTTGAAATTACAGAAATTGCAAGCATTGAAGGTAGAAGAAGCACCCTTTCTAAACAATATCTCGAGATTGCGAACGAAATTATCAACGGAGTTACTGCAAACGAATCAACAGTTAGAAAACGATTTGAAAACCTTAGAGAAGAGTCTATTAGAGCAATATCGAATAGAGATTCCAAATCGGTATCAAGAATTAGACGAGAAATTGATGAGCTTTTGGATGAAGAAAGACCACTCTTCGCTATTGCGAGCGAAATCAGCAATCTCCGTAGATACAAAAGGGCAAAAGAGTTTCTTAATTCGAGAGCTTGGCAAAATTGGGTATAGTTTAGAAGATTTTTTAGACAAAATGGACAAAAATGTACCTCAAAATAAGATAAATGAAAATATATAAAAGACCCGAAACAATAGACATTAGTGATTTACTCAAAGAAATTGAACAACAAACTCCACCTGAGTCTGTCAGATTTATTGAACAGTCAATGGCAATGGCTAATTACATTGAGACTCTATTGTTAGATAAAGGGTTGAAACAAAAAGACTTAGCTGACAAATTAGGCAAATCAGAGGCTGAAATCAGCAAATGGTTATCAGGAACTCATAATTTTACTTTACGAAGTATTGCAAAAATAGAAGCGGTTTTAAATGAAAAAATAATTGAGTTTCCTCAACGAAGAGCAAAAAATCGTTTAAAGTCAGAAGACAGAAAAACGTCTATTGATTTTGCTAACAAAATTTCACGTGTCCAATCTAAAAAATTGGCAAAAATATAAGTCTAAAAACACTTAAAACCCCATGCAAAACCTAACAGACATAGGCATAAACCTCATCAACAAACAATTTCAAAATGATGCAGAAACCATCATTCAAAACGACATTGATGCGGAGGTTTATAAGATGATTTTGACGGGTACGAGTATCCGTAATAGCGAGCAATCTGCCGTTTTGGCGAAGAAATATCCCAACGTTTTGTACGCTACGGCGGGTATTCATCCGCACGATGCCAAGAGTTTTGATGCTCAAAGTATTCCTAAATTAAGAGCATTATTAAAACAATCATTCGTGGTTTCGGTGGGTGAATGTGGCTTAGATTTCGACCGTGATTTTTCACCAAGACCCGTTCAAGAACAATGCTATATGGCTCAATTAGAACTTGCCATCGAAACACAAAAACCGCTATTCCTCCACGAAAGAGCCGCTTTTGAGCGTTTCAATGCCATTACGGATATTTATTCATCCGCACTCCCCAAAGCCGTGGTGCATTGTTTTACGGGTAGTTTAAAGGAGGCCAAAACATATTTAGACAAAGGTTTTTACCTCGGTTTCACAGGAGCAATCAGCGATGAAAGGCGTTTTGATTTTTTGAAGGAAGTCGTAAAATATACGCCCTTAGACCGTTTGATGATTGAAACTGATGCACCCTTTATGCTTCCCAAAAATGTTCCGAAACATCAATTAAACAAATACCAAGAACGGAGAAATGAGCCTAAATTTTTGCCTTTTGTTGCAGCAACAGTAGCAGAATTTAAAGGTATTTCAGTAGAAAAAGTAGCGGAACAAACTTCTTTAAATGCGAATACTTTCTTCGGATTATAAGGTTTTTTTTAAATGTAAAAAGTTGATAATTTCAAAAATGAATCGTTCAATTTTATGGATTTTCTTTTGCTGATTTGCAGTTAATATATAAATTAAATTCGCTAAAAAGAACCATACTGATAGGGAAAAAGTTACCTTTGTACATACTTTTTCCCTAACACAAAATGAAACTAAAAGTTGCTTGTCAGCTCGATTATGATTCAAAAGAAAATGCTCCACTAATTTTGATGCTTAGACCACAAAATGGCTCTCAGCAACAATTGATAGAACAAAATTACTTGCTCACTCCTAATATTCCCATCTCAGAATATCAAGATGTTTACGGAAATTTATGCCAAAGAATGGTTGCTCCTTTGGGTAAATTAAACATCAAAACTTGCTCAATTTTTGAAGTTCAGGAAACACTCGAAACTAATTTTGAAGTGGGTTTTGTTCCCGTTGAAAATCTCCCAAATGAAGTGATTATTTATACGTTGCCAAGTCGTTATTGCGAGTCGGATAAATTATCAAACCTTGCTTATGAAATTACCGAAAATCTTACTCTGGGATATGCCCAAGTGGAAGCCATTCGTTTGTGGGTGAAATCACATTTAACGTATGAATATGGCAGAAGCTCATCTTCAACTTCGGCTTATGATGTAAGTATTAATAGACATGGTGTTTGTCGAGATTTCACGCATCTTTGTTTGGCACTTTGTCGAGGTTTGAACATTCCTGCACGAATGGTTGTAGGTTATTTGCATGACTTAAAACCGATGGATTTGCACGCCTGGTTTGAGGCTTACTTAGGCAACAAATGGTACGCATTTGATGCTACACAAGTTTATACGAAAGGAAGTAGAGTTATAATTGCCTACGGACGAGATGCGAATGATGTGGCTTTTGCCAGTCAATTTGGAGAAATGGAATTGGTAAATATGTGGGTTTCTGTTGAGGAAATCAAGTAATATCCCTATAACATCTTTTACGAAAATCGAGTTATCTTGTCAATAATTAATCCAAAAAAATCTTGAAAACAATTATTATTGGAGCTGGAATGGCGGGACTTTCAGCCGCCAGAATTTTAGTTCAGAATGGACATAATGTTGCGGTTTTAGATAAAAGTCGTGGCGTGGGAGGGAGAATGTCCACTCGCACGATTGATATGGCAAAAGCGGATCATGGAGCTCAATATTTTTCGGTTAAAACCCCTGAATTTCAAGAACTTATATCGGAATTGCAATTTGAAAATATTGCCGCAGAATGGCATCTTGCCCAGCGAGAGAACGTTCGTTATGTAGGAACAAAAGGCATGAACTCCATTCCTAAAAAGATGGCTTCAACACTCAATGTTTTGGTGAATGAGAAGGTAATTTCAATTGAAAATAATATTGCCAAAACAGAATCTGGGAATGAATACGATTTTGATAATTTAATTATAACTATTCCAATTCCACAAGTAATCGAACTTTTTCGTAATTCAAAAATTAAATTTTCTCATAATGACAAAAATGTTCTTCGAAAGATTGAATATGAGCCTTGTATTGCCGTTATGGCAGTTTTGAAGCAACCTACGGAAATCGTTAGTGGAGGAATTATTTTGGAAAATCAGCCCGTTGCTTGGATTGCTGATAATTTTCAAAAAGGCATAACAGAAACTCCAACCCTTACGATTCATGCCTCTGCAAAGTATAGTGCCGAACATTTTGATGATGATTTGCAGGAAGTGGCAAAAGATATGTTATCATCTGTAAATCAATACATTAACTTAAAAAATATCGTTACTTTTCAAACGCATCGCTGGAAATTTAGTAATGCCATAAAGCGTTATGAAAAGCCTTTTTATCAAGTAGAAAACCTACCTATTTATTTAGCGGGTGATGGTTTTGGATTAGGGAATGTTGAAGGAGCGTTTTTATCAGGTTATTATTTAGGAATGAATCTGTAACCTGATGGATGTTTATGTGTTGGATTTAGTAAACAAAAATAATTCTAATTTTACGATAATTTCAAAACCTCAATCATTGAATTTTCTCAAAAAAGAAATCGTCACCGTCCAAATAGCTTCTTCTAAACGCCAAAGTGTTTTTGCAAAATTCTATGTACCCGTCTGTATAAAAGTTGCCGTGCGGGTAGGGTTTTTCAAAAGTAAACATATTTTTTGAACTACTTGATTCATTAATAAGTGAAAATTTGGAAGTATTTATCAGAAGCCCATTTTTATAAGTTTTTGTAACCGAGTCGAGAAGGATTGAAATACTTACTACTTCCTTTGTAATTTTATATCCTGAATTAGTACAATATCCACAAAAATCTCCAATGAGTTTCCAATTGCCCTGCATTTTTTGATAGGTAGTCGATTTGTCATAATATTGACGACAATCTGCCCAATTTTTTTCAAAAGCCTCAGCATTAGAAGCGTTTTTACATGAAATAGATGTTAAAATAATTGAAACAATTGATATTGGAAAGAGTGCTTTCATAATGGTAGGAAATTTAGAAGTTGAGTGTATTGTATGAATAATAAATAAACGATTGTAGTCTCAATTTATTTAGTTTGGCGTATTTTTTCATTGATTTTTAATCATAACCAGAAGAACTGATAACTAATCCCTTTTCACGTTGTCAAAATAAACTTTCTTGCCTAATTTTGTAAAACTATGAGTTTAAACCTTCATAGCTCATAAACTGTTAAATAAAAATGAGAGAAATTCAATTTAGAGAGGCACTTCGTGAGGCATTAAACGAAGAAATGCGTAGTGATCCATCGGTTTTTTTGATGGGCGAGGAAGTAGCCGAATATAATGGAGCCTATAAAGTATCGCAAGGAATGTTGGACGAATTTGGTCCTGACCGTGTGATTGATACACCCATTGCCGAATTAGGTTTTGCAGGAATTGCGGTTGGAGCCGCTGCAAATGGTTTGCGTCCCGTAGTTGAGTTTATGACGTTCAACTTTTCGTTGGTTGCCATTGATCAATTAATCAACTCAGCTGCAAAAATGATGTCAATGTCGGGTGGACAGTATCATTGTCCAATCGTTTTTCGTGGACCCACTGGAAATGCGGGGCAATTATCATCTCAACATTCGTCGAATTTTGAGAATTGGTTTGCTAATACACCTGGTTTGAAAGTGGTAGTACCTTCAAATCCTGCCGATGCAAAAGGTTTATTGAAATCAGCAATTCGGGATAATAATCCAGTGATTTTCATGGAATCAGAATTGATGTATGGCGACAAAGGTTTGGTGCCAGATGGCGAACATATTGTGCCAATTGGGAAAGCAAATATTGTGAAAGAAGGGGTTGATGTAACGATTGTAACGTTCGGAAAAATGCTTTCGAGAGTGGTAATGCCCGCCGTTGTAGAATTAGAAAAAATGGGAATTAATGCTGAAGTGATTGACCTCAGAACGGTGAGACCCATTGATTATGAGACAGTTATCAATTCAGTAAAGAAAACAAACCGTTGCGTGGTGGTGGAAGAAGCCAACCCAATTGCGGCATTATCTTCCGAAATCGCTTATAATATTCAACGTTGGGCATTTGATTTTATGGATTCTCCCGTTATCCGTGTAAACTCAAAAGATTTGCCTCTGCCTTACGCACAAACTCTCTTAGAAGCCATCCTTCCAAGTGTGGCAGGCACAGTTGAGGCGGTGAAGAAAGTGATGTATAAAGCATAGATTTAGAATAATTTTACTTTTAAGGACGACATTGTTTATAACAGTGTCGTCTTTTTTTTGTAATATTTCAAAAGGTTTATGGATACTTGTTTATGGAGTTTTACCAAAGACGAATAACAAAAAAATGCTTTCCAAATCATTTTAGAAAGCATTTTCAATCATTTTCTTTTAAAATTTCTTTAAAATCTGCTGTACATTTAAGAATTCTTTTCTTTCGTCTGGAAATAGTAGCTTCCATATTGTTACTTAACATTATACATTCCTTATCGGAATCATAACTTTTCAAATGAGATTCATTGACAATAAATGAACGATGAATGCGAGTAAAAGGATGGTCTTTTAACAAATTATCAAACAATTTCATTGTCCGAGAAATTAGTATTTTCTTCCCGTTCAATAAATGAAGATTGGTATAATTCGCTACGGCTTCCAACATAACAATTTCTGTAAGGAGAATTTTCTTTTTTTGATAAATAAAATCCATTTTTCCCTTCGAAATGATGCAGAATTCAGGGGAGGTACTCATAAAATTTAGTGTGTTAGTGATATTATTAGAGATAAGACAAGATGCTGATAAATTTCGTTAATAAAATTACCTCGGGATAATTTTATTATAACACAAATGATGTGTAAAACGGATTTTTGTATGTGAAATGCAACTATATAGATTTTTTAGGTAATATTAGTAAACAAAGGAAAACCGTAATTCCTTGAACGCTACATTAGTCATCTTCTAAATGTTCTTTTTAACCGATATTTCCTGTGCGTTCAAAAATTCAAGGTCAATTGTTTCCCGACCATTTCGTCCGTAAATTCGAGATTAGAAAGAGAGATTCCTAAAAGCCTAACCCCTTTTTCAACGGGCTGAATCTGCTCTAATAAATCAAAAGAAATTTTCTCAAAAAAGGCTTTATCCATGATAGGAGAGAGGGCAGTTTTGCTCCTTGTAATTTGATGAAAATCAAGATATTTCACTTTCAAGTTCACTGTTCTCCCGTAGCCTTTTGTCCGTTCGCAGTATCGCCAAACGTCCTCAATCAAAGGCAATAAACCCGCTTCTAATTCAATGCGTGTTTCTAAATCTTTATCAAAAGTATTTTCAGAACCAACCGATTTTCTGATTCTATCGGGATTGACAGCACGATTATCGATGGCACGGGCAATATCGAAATAGTATCCTCCCGCTTTGCCAAAATGTTTACGGAGAAATGCCTCATCTTTTTGTCGCAAATCCAATCCCGTGAAAATCTCCATTTTATTCATTTTCTCGGCAGTAACTTTCCCAATTCCATGAAAGCGATATACGTCTAAACTTTCCACAAATTTCTCTCCTTGATTAGGTTTTATAATAAATAAACCATCGGGTTTATTATAATCAGAAGCCAATTTTGCCAAGAATTTATTGTAAGAAACACCCGCCGAAGCCGTTAGTCCTGTGCGTTCCTTTATTTTGATTTTTATCTCTTTGGCAATCTCCGTAGCGGAGGTAATTCCTTTCAAGTTTTCAGTAACATCCAAATATGCCTCGTCCAAAGAAAGCGGTTCGACCAAAGGAGTGTATTCTAAAAATACCTCTCTGATTTGATTGGAAGCCGCTTTATACGCATCAAAACGAGGTTTTACGAAAATTAGATTAGGGCATTTTCGAGCCGCCACAACCGAAGCCATCGCCGACCGAACGCCATATTTACGAGCTTCATAACTGGCTGCCGCCACCACGCCACGTTCACGAGAACCACCAACTGCCACAGGTTTTCCACGCAACTCTGGATTGTCCCGTTGCTCGACGGAAGCATAAAATGCGTCCATGTCTATGTGGATGATTTTTCTCATGATTGTTAATTGGAACGCAGATGAAGCAGATGCTGTGCAACGTAGATTTTCGCTGATTTTTCGTTTGTCTGAATCTTGATGCTTTGCTAAAATCAAATTAAAATTCCAATACTTGGATTATACATCAATGGAATAATCACAGAAAATTTATCCAGTAAAAATTTGCGTAAATCTGCGTTGTCAAAGGCATCAGCATCATCTGCGTTCCAACACTTATCGTCAACGATACCCCTCCGCTTGCAAATTAAACAATTCAGCGTATCGTCCACTCTTTGCTAATAGTTCTTCGTGCGTTCCGATTTCCAATACTTGCCCTTTATCCAATACCAAAATTCTATCCGCCATTCTTACAGTTGAAAAACGGTGTGAAATCAAGATTGCGGTTTTGCCTTTGGTCAATTCGGCAAAACGTTTGAAAACTTCATATTCTGCCCGTGCGTCTAATGCTGCGGTTGGTTCGTCTAAAATTAGTACATCCGCCTCCCGCAAATACGCCCTTGCAAGAGCCACTTTTTGCCATTCACCACCCGATAATTCAATACCATTGGCAAATCTTCGACCGAGTGGTTGGTCGTAAGCCATTGGTAGCTTGTCGATTACAGAATCTGCCAAACTTTGTTGAGCGGCTCTTTGCAATTCCGTCAATTCTTCTCGATGCACAATATCGCCGACTGCAATATTATCGCCCGCTGTAAACTGGAATCGCTGAAAATCCTGAAAAATTACCCCAATATGTTCTCGTAATTCAATGAGATTATACTCTTTTAAATCATAGCCATCCAATAATATTCGTCCTTCGTCGGGGTCGTATAGTCTTCCTAAGAGTTTTACCAAAGTTGTTTTACCCGCTCCATTTTCGCCAACCAATGCCAATTTCTCGCCTACTTGCAACGTAAAATTCAAATATCGATTTGCCCATTTATCAGAATTTGGGTATTTAAAACCTACGTTCTCAAAACGGAATCCTTCCTGAATAATTTTAGGAAAAGACCTTGGATTGGCGGGAGAGGCTATTTTTGGAATAATTTTGTAAAATTCAAACAAATCATTCAAATACAATGCCCCTTGTGAAATACTGTTAAATCTTCCCAAAATACCTTCCAACAAAGAACGCAATTGTCGGAATGAACCCGCCAAAAATGTGAGACTTCCCACCGTGACGGCTCCTTTCACCGTTTGAATAATGATTATTCCGTAAGCGGCAAAATATCCCAACGTTCCCACTGCTAAAAGCAAACTTCCCCAAACCGCTCTTTCGATGGACAATTTACGGTTTTCATTGAAATAAAGGACGGATAATTTTTTGAAACGTTCAATCAAAAAATCGGATAAACCGAACAATTTTACTTCTTTGGCAGTATCATCACTTGCTCCAATGAAGCGGTAATAATCCAATTCACGACGTTGGGGAGTCCAACCAAACTGGAGTGAATAACTTTTGGCATTGAAATGTAGTTCACCCATAAATGAGGGAATCACCGCTACCAAAAGCAACAAAATTAACCACGGATTAAAAGCAACTAATCCTACCAGAAGTAAGCCCATCGTAATAAAATCTTGCCCCTGTGCAAGTGTCTGCGAAAGTAAAATGGTGCGTCCAGCGGTTTGTTGTCTGGCACGTTCGAGTTTATCATAAAAAGTGGCATCTTCAAATTGAGCCAAATCCAATGAAGCAGCGTGTTTCATTAATTGCACAGAAGTTCTATTGCCAAATAAATCGCCTAATAAGCTGTCAGTCAATGAAATACCTCTTGAAAGCAAATCACCAATGATGGCTAAAACGAATTCTATTCCAATCAGAAAGAAGAGTTGACGTAAGTTTTGGGTATGATGATTTACTTGAAAAATGACTTCATCAATAATTAATTTTGCTACATACAAAGCCAAAACAGGCATTCCAGAGCGGACAAAACGAAGGAAAGTATTGCTAATTGTGAGTGAAGGCGAAGTCTGATAAACCTCCTTCAAAAAAGCTGGAAGATTTTTCAAAGCCTTAAATCGTTCACGAATATTGGGTTTGTTGTCGGTAGAATCTTTTGGGGAATTTCTTGCCATGTTTTGGGGAATTGGGGATTAGTTTTCCTTTGAAATAACGATTAGATTGTTGATTGGGTTCAGAGCCAAAAACAATAAATAAGGCGAACATTTCTGTTCGCCTCTATTCAATTATTCTTCAATAATTTATAAATTTTATCTAATTTTTCAACCACTTCTTTGTCTATATCTATAGATTCTACAGAATCAATTAACTCATAATAAGTTCTTTTAAAATTTTTCCCTTGCGAATTTAATAGATTCAAACGTTTATAAAATTCTGGAAAAATTCTGTCTAACCATTCGTCTGATAATTTAGCAGTTTCCCACCATTCATTCTCCAAGTCATTAAAATATAATCTTGGTGTAATGTCCTCTAAAACCTCACTCATTATCTTTGATAGATGTTCTTTGGATAAATGAATATATTTTTTTGACAAAGATTCGGCATACTTAATTAAGACTTTTGGCTTGGCAAAATAATTTTCTAATTCTCTTTTACTCCAACACATCACTTCCATCACTTTGATATTTTCGGTGTCTTTATAAATTTTATCAAATAGAGCAATTGCTTTTAGCTCAGGAAAAAACTCTTTCAATGACAGATATTTTTTGATGGCAGTTTTTGGAACATTGTCGTCTGTATAATCAAAATTGGCAAATTGCAAGATTGGATAAACAGGATGATTAAGTTTTAAAGCCAACTCCTGCAACATTAATCTATCTGTAATACCTTCTAAAAAAATAATATGCCCTTTTGTCTTAGCTTGATAATAATAATCCCAACCAAATTTATTTAAGGAATCGTGCATGGCGTTAAGCATTTTAGAAGACGTATTTGTATTCAACTCAAACACTTCATTTTCAATCAATGCAATTACCTTTGACGTTCTTGTAGCTTCATTCAATACAACCTCCGAATGTGATGCAATCATGATTTGAGAGTTAGTTTCATTAGCCACTTCTCTAAGCACTTTAAAAACTTCTCGCTGTCTCACGACCTCTAAATGTGCATCAGGTTCGTCTAAAAGTAATATTGTGTTGGGATGTGAATACATATAAGCCAACAAAAGCAACAATTGCCGAAAGCCCGTACCTCCAGCAGAAATATCGTATTGAATTTTATTTTCAAAATAATCTAATTGAATTAATCCCGTGGCTTTAATTAATTCAGGCTTTTGTAAATCAGCATTGAATAGTATTTTGATGTGTTTACAAAGGTTTTCCCAACTTTGTTTAGCTTCATAATTTTCATGTTTGGGTTGTTCAGGATACAAAATATCATAACATATATTTCGTAAAACTTCGGCTGTTTTACCTTCTCCCAACATTCTATCAATTGACCCTTGCGTTAATTTGTCTTCACTTGTTGATAATCCTGATGTGGGTTGTAAGAAACCGAAATGAACCCCATCATTGGATTCAAATATTTTCTTGATTTCTTCAAGCCCTTTTGTAATTCTGCAACTAAAAGATTCCTCATTGTAATAATAAAATTCTGCCTTACAAATCCATTTTACCCCGTTATTTTCTCCTTCTAATTCAATTTCTAATCTGATATGCTTAGGTTTCCCATCCACATGAAAAGTAGTTTTTTTATTTTTCCAAAGAGATTTTATGTCATCCACAGGACTATTTATTAGACTCTTTCTGTTTAAAGTAACCGCTTTATTGTTGTTAAGGCTCTTTCGTTTTTCAGCTTGTAAATAACTTGTAACACCTATTTCCCAAAGACATAATGCTTGAAAAATAGTCGTTTTACCCCCATTATTTGGTCCAATGATTACAACAGAATTATCAAACTGAAAAGATATTTTATCCAGTTTTTTGAAATTATTGATGGTAATTTTATGAATCATACTATCGTATTTTAGGGTAAACAAAAGCGTCTGGCTGTTTCAACAACCAAACGCTTTATACTTTTTGCTGAAAGCCGACTACTACTTCGCCAACTCCTTCAATTTCGCAATTTCCTTTTCAGTTGATTGAATTTTTGCTTCAACATCCTGACGAAATTTATCGGCATTCTTAGATTTTGCGAAAAATTCTAAGTTATTTCTATACGTTGCAATATCATTTTCAAGGTTCTGAATTTTGCGTTTTGCATCCGAATTTCCACCACCTGTATTGTTTGAGTTATAATCTCCTTTGTTTGAATTTGAATTATAATCTCTGTTTCCACCTCTATCATTGCCTCGGTCATTACGCTCAAAACGCTCATTTCTTCCACCGCTATTTCCACTTCTCTCTGGACGGTCGCCACGTGGAGGACGTGGGCTGTCGGTCATGGTTAATTGCTCTTTTTCTTTGCTCGACAATTTACCCATTGCACTCACATACTTGTTAATGGCGTTGATATAACGTTTCCCAATGGTCTGCATATCTTTCTTTGGCACAAAACCAATGGCAGACCATTCAGACTTAAATTCTGATAAACGAGCGGTATTTGCACCTTCTACCGATTCTGCCTCGATGGTGTCACAAAGAGCGGTTTTCTTTTCTAAATTTGCTTCAAAATCTTTCTCAACGTGTTGATTCTTAGCACGTTTTGCGTTAAAGAACGCATCGCAAGCCGTTTTGAATTTCTCATAAATTGAATCTTTATCTTTCTCTGGAACATGACCAATTTCACGAAATTCTTTTTGTAAACGAATCACAGTATTAGTTGCTTCCTGCGAATCGTCTGCACTTTCTAACAATGCCTCAACCTCAACAATAATTGCCGTTTTAGCCACTAAATTTTCATCACGTTTTGATTCTAAAACTTTGAAGAATTCAGTTTTATTACGGAAAAAAGTTTTAATATCTGCCCAAAATTTATCACTCAATTCTTTACCCTTTTCTTTTGGCATAAAACCTTTAATAGCGTTCCATTGGTCTTGAAGAGCCAAAAGTGCTTTTGTACGGTCGTTCCATTCCGTAATGGTTGTTGAATTAAACGTTGAAAAAGGTTCAATCAATTCAGCAATTGCCAATTTCAAAGCATATACTTGTTCGGCTTCAGCTTTTGAAACTTCTCCTTGTTCACGGCGTTTACCATAAATCAAATCCAAAGCATCTTTTACTCGTTGCCAAATCAGTTCATTCTCTTCTTTTGGAGCGGGTCCAACGTGTTTATATTCTTCAAAAGCTGCAACGGCTTCATCCAACATTTTGCCCGTAACTGGCTCTGTTTTGGAGGCTTCCGAAATTTTTTCAATCTTGGTACAAAGATCAATTTTTTGTTGAAGATTACGCTTGCGATCGAGTTCTAATAACTCAAAATAAATACTTCTATTACTGTAAAATCTATCAACTAAGGCGTGGAAAGTTTGCCATAACGTATTATTATGCGGAGAATTAACATTCCCTGCGGCTTTCCATTCATCTTGAATTTTTTTGAAATCATTAAAGCCCGTTTTGATGTGGGCAGGGTCTGAACTGTCTTCGCTTTCAACGAGTGTACGCAAACGATTAATCAATTCGGTTTTTTGATTGAAGTTTTTATCCTTTTCTTTCTCAATACTTTGGAAATATTTTGAACGCTCATCTTTCAACCCTTTGAAGAGTTTATCGAATTGCTCAACGTCAGCATCAAATTTAAAGTCAAACCCTTCCTCAGAATCTTCGTTTGCTTCTTTGAATTTAGCTAACGCTTCTGCTTTTTCGTTAGCTTTAATTTGCTCAAATAATGGGCGAACTTCTTTTAAGGTATCTTCTGAACGTCTGAAAGTACCAACTGATGGATTTTCTTTCACCTCAGCCATCACTTTTTCTAAAATGGCAACAAAATCTTTTTTGCTGTAATTAGAATAATCAACAGCTTCAGTTTCAATTTGAGCAACAATTTCTTCCGAAGGAGCAGCTTCAATTGCCATTTCAATTGGTGCTGAAACTTCTGAGATTGGCTCTGGCGTTGATTCCTCAACAGGGTCAGAAACTGGGTCTGATTTTTCAACTTCAGATTCAGAAACTGGCTCTGGCGTTACTTCTTCTACGGGTGAAGGCATTTCAGTAAATGGCTCTGGTGTAGTTTCTTCAACTGTTTCTGTTACTTCAGCAACTGGCTCAGAAATTGATTCTTCAAGAGATTCAGTCGTTTCAGCAACAAGTTCAGTAATTGTTTCTTGTATTGGTTCAGGGGCTTCCGATGCCTCGCTTACTGGTGAATCTACTTGCTCAGTAGATTCAGTTGTCTCGATAGCATTTGCTTCGATTTCTTCTTTAATTTCTTTTGCTTCTTCGTTAATCATGCGTGCTTTTCGATTTTGAGGTGGTTTGTGTTATGATTCCAACAAAATCGTTAATTTGAAAAATACATTTTAATCGGGTTTAACCCGCTGACATACATTAATTATTTGTGGTATTGTAATTTCAATACAAAAATATGTAAAATACTGAGAGATACGTATAAATAGTAGTACAAATTTAATATTCAACTTTTCCAACTAATCTTCAATTCTTTCGGATAATAATTATTTATTCGATTCGGTAAAATTTTCGCCCAACCCAATCCAAAGTTTTCAAAAGTCATTAAAGACCAACCTTTTTGTGCTTGAGGGAAAGTAATGTCCTCTCTTCTTAAATAATTCAAGGCTTCTACTTCTGTTAATTCTACTCGATTTATATTATCAGAAAGGTACAAACTCAATGCCAATTGATAGTCGGGGATTAAATCTTTGCCTGCAATTTTTCCCATTTTTACGCCCGCCTTACGGATGTGTAAGTAGGATTGCAAGACGTTTACTAAATATTCATGTTCAGAATTTATCAAGAAAAATTCATCCTTAACATCATACCAATTATAATTATCAATTTCTTTTATCCAAGGTCTGAAAACCTCACGTTGTGTTCGGCGACTATTATTTTTGATTGGTCTGCCCGAACGCACATACGTTTCTTTTTCAGAATTATTTTTTTTTAAGGCAGAAATGAAGAACCCTTCGCCTTTTTCGTTTGGATAAAATCGAAGGGGAGAAGAAAGAACAATTGCTCCATATTTCTCACAAATCCAATCCGTAACTTCCTCATTTTCAGTGGGTGAGTAGGAAGAAGTTGAGTAAATTAATATTCCATCCTCCTTCAAACAAGCCCAAGCATCCGCAATAATTCGTTTTTGTTTTTGAGCAAAAAGTGCAACATTTTCTAATGACCAATCTTTTATGGCTTCGGGATTTTTACGAAATAATCCTGAACCTGAATTTGGTGGGTCGATTATTACCACATCAAAAAAGCCTGATAATTTCCCAAAATCCTTTGGGTCGTTGCTCGTAACGACGGTGTTCATCGTTCCAAGTTTAGTCATATTATCCGCTAAAATATCTGACCTCGTACTGATTACTTCGTTACTAACTAAAATAGATTCTGCGGAAATCAAACTGGCAACGTGGGTATTTTTACCACTCGGGGAAGCACATAAATCCAAAATGCGAAGATTTTTCGATAAATCAACCGTATTTTTCAATAGATACTCCAAAGACATAGAATTCGCTTCTTGTATTGTATATGTTCCTGTATGAAAAAGTGGGTCTGCGTTAAAATTAGGAAGATTATTTACGTATTTTCCGTTTTTAGAGAAAGGAATATCATTCGCTTCGCTTGTTGTGGTCTGTGTCTCCAAAGACCACTCGCTTGAAATTTTGAAAGGATTTAGGCGTATTGAAATAGACGAATTATCTTGCTCATGGGCTTGTGTGAAAGTTTCTAAATCGAAACCTTTTATACTTTGAAATGAATCAATTAATGCTTGGGGAATTCTCATTGCTTCAAATTTACAAAGAAATTATGCAAGAAGATTATTTTACCTTCGGAATCGTAATTATTTCAGTCTGCCTTCCGTCGATGTATCGAAAGCCTTTTTCGTCGAAGAAACCGTCTTCTTCTAACATAATTCTAATGGTCTTTTTCCATTGTGGAATTTCAACGGCGGCATTTAATTCAATTGAAAAAGCCGTATTTGGATTTAATGGATAATCACCACTGCCGATGGTTTTACCCTGATTATCCCACATCCCAATCGTGGGTCCTGCGGCGTGTCCGTGGTTACCGATGGGGTGGGTATAAATTGTACCGTTTAAGCCTTCTTTTTTGGATTGTTCCAACGCCTTTGCCAAAATTTCATTACCCGACATTCCCATTTTGAAATTATCCGTCAAGCAATTTTGTACTTGATTCCCTTGTTTGAAGGCATTTTTTAAGAAATCAGGAGTGTCAGTTTCGTCCGCTCGTAATACGTAAGCGTGTTGTTGTTGGTCGGTATTGAGGCGTAAGTAAGTAATCCCAAAATCGCAATGCAACAAATCCCCTTGTTTAATAATTTGCTTGTTTGGACGTTTTGTAAAAGTTCTAAGGTGGTCGAAATTATCAGGGTCGGCTCGTTGAATGTCCACCGTTGGATGAAACCAAGTTTCCAAACCCAAATCCGTTACTCGCTGACGCATCCACCACACCACATCGTCCGTGGAAGTTACGCCTGGCTGAATGACTTTATCTGAAAATGCTTCTTGAATAATTTCGTGCGAGATTCTGCAAATTTGTTGGTAAATCGACATCTCTCTTTCTGTGCGAGTTTCCAACCAATTAACCGCCAAATTGGAGGCAGAAACCACTCTATTTTGAAACTGAGCGGGTAATTTGTCCATAAACTCTTCGTGTTCTGTATAAGTCAGACCGTCGGCATGGGCGTAATATTTTGAGAAATTGAGTCCGATTTTCTTAGGATTTTTGGCTTGAATGGTTTTCATCAACGCATCCCATTGGTCGGGATTGGTTTTTAAATCCCACTCACCTTTCAATAAATTCCCGACATCATAACGAGCAATCGCCAGCCGTTCAATGCCTTTTGTTCCGCCACTATCCGAGAAAACCATAATTGTTCTCCGCCTTGCCGAAAGCCACACGGCGGGCAACATCGTTTTCATCACGGGGTCTTCGTTGTATTCTCGGGAAATCAAAATCCACATATCAATGCCTTCTTTACGCATCAATTTGGGCAAAAGATGCGTCATTTTATCTTCCAATAATTCATCAATAACGTCAGCTCTTTCACGCTCTGAAAGGATTTTGGGTTGGGCTATGGTGGTGAATGTAGTCAGGAGAATAAGGAAGGGGAGGAAGATTTTCATGGAATTTATATTGTTGAATTCTGTAAATTTTTAATAATGCCATCAAAGTATATAAGCTAATCATTTTGATTTTTTATAATTGACTATTTTATTTCATTTCACCACTGCCAAACGACTCACCAATGTTTCTTCCCCTTTTTTATTAGCACTAAAAATTAAATAAATGCCCGTCTCAACTCGCCCTCCCGATAAAGTTTTGCCATTCCAAACGGCTGTACCTCCATTGGCACGAGTTTCATACACTAAGTTTCCAGCAACGTCTGTAATTTTTACGAAGGCATTTTCTACTAACCCTTCAATACCAATTTGCCCCTCAAAATCTGGTCTGACAGGGTTTGGAAATACTTTTACGGCATTTTCATCTTGCTTTAAACTTCCTTCGGTTGCAATGCCACGATAAGAAACCATGCCTTTTGAAGTTCGTATATATACTTCGCCTGTATTAAGTTCGGCTGTGATGTATGAGATTTCGTTTGCGGGAAGGGGGGAATTATTTTCGTTAAAATTATTGACCAATTCCGTTCCGTCTGGACTGAATAAAAAGATGCCATTTTTTGTGCCAATCCATTTACGATTCCCTCCATCAATGGCAATGGAAGTTATTATTTCATTGCTTAAAAGCCTTCTACGTTCAAACACGGGCGTGTAAGCATCAAAATTCTTACCACTAAAAACGGCAGGTGGATTATCGAAAACCACAACGCCTTTGTCCGTTCCAACCCACATCTGTCCGTCTCGATCTAAGGCTAAACACTTTACATTATTAGTTGGTAAATTACCCACTCCAAAGCCTGAAAAAACAAATTGCCGTTGATTTTTTGGACTAATTACCAAAATACCCCCAAAATTACCCCTTCTAATCCACCGATTACCATCCAAATCATTTACAATTGAATCTCGTCGGGTTTGATAGAGGGTATCCAAACTATTTGGGCTAAAACTTTTATAATTTCCTTCTGAATTACTTAACAATCCATTTTTATAATCCGCAATCCAATATTTTCCAACTGACTCAGATTTAAGTTGTCGAGGTTGTTGAATTTTACTTTCATTAATTTTAGTAATCTGTAGATTGGTGTTATTTAAAATAATAATTGAATTCAGTGTTTTAATAAAATATTCTTGATTATTAACCATTTCAACGTCTTCAATTTTACTTGGGAACATCATAAAATTTCCGTATTTACCATTTTGATACGTAAAAATTTCGCCTAAATCAGAGGCTAAAATAATTCCATTTTGAAAATTACTGATAGATAAGTTCTTGGCTATCAAGGTTTTCCAGTTACCAAAGAATTGAAGATTTATGTTTGAAGCAAATTTTGCTCCTCTAATACCTTGCGAAGTTGAAAGATAGATACTGTCAGACGTAAAAACTGTTTTATAAATATTGATTGAAGCACCATTATCCCCTAAATTTTGATAAGTTTCTTTAATATCTTGCTTATCGACATCCAACAAAACCAATCCAAAATCATAAGCCAAATAAGCAATTTTGTCTTTGAATTGAATGTGATTTGCCGCTTTATTTCCTTGAATAGAGGCTGATTCTTTTAGTAAAGAAATGTTGGTAATTTTGGCAGGTTCACCTTTTGCATTAACTTTGAGAAGGTCGATATTACCCGTTTGATAAGCAATAATTAATGTTTTCAATGATGAATTATAAGCAATTTTAGCAATGCCAGTTTCGATAAATCCATCAATTTTTGATAGTTTTACAGATTGTTTAGCTTCTATATCATAATAGAAAAAACCATTTTCTGTAACACCATAAATGTTCTTCTCAACAATTGCTAAGTCTTTGGCATTGAGATAGTTAAAGTGGGTTCGCCAGGTCCCTATTTGAGCATTAGCTTTTGGGATTAAGCAGTTTGCAGTAGGCAATAGGCAATATAAAAGGATAATTAATTTCGTCAGGCGGACGAACGTCAGGCGTTGGTTCGTTGCATTTGTTGTCTTTGAACATTGAGACTTGCAGTTATACAACAGCGTAGAAAATTGTTGAATCAACTTAATTCTCCAATTCTTCAATTCCCAAATCCTTAATTTTATAAATGAAAACACGTTCTGCATCTTGCTTCGTAGCTATCGGTTTCGCCCAACATTACTTGTTCTTGGGCGGGTGATTTGCGGTATGAATAATTTGCCACATCGCCACAAATCACACACACTGCATGAACTTTCGTGATGTATTCAGCAACTGCCATGAGTGCGGGCATAGGTCCAAAAGGTTTGCCTTGAAAATCCATGTCTAAACCTGCCACAATGACTCTTTTTCCTTTATTAGCCAATTTATTTACAACCTCAACGATTTCAGAATCAAAGAATTGTACTTCATCAATTCCCACAACATCACAGTCGCCCGAAAGCAACAAAATTTCTTGTGAAGCCTGAATTGGAGTGGAGCGTATAGACATTGAGTTGTGCGATACAATATTTTCGTCGTGGTAGCGAGTATCAAAAGCGGGTTTGAAAATTTCCACTTTTTGCTTGGCAATTTTTGCCCGATTCAATCGTCGTATAAGTTCTTCGGTTTTTCCAGAAAACATTGAGCCACAGACTACTTCAATCCAGCCTGTGCGTTTTTCGTTTTGTTGATGTTGGTTATGATAGGGTTCAATAAACACTTTTGATGAATTTTAAAATAAAAACTGTCCACGAAGATACAAGATTTTGATGGAGCGATAATAGAAAATTTATCATTAAAGTAAATATTTTCTAAATTCAGTAAAATCATCAATAAGTACAATAAAACAATATTTAATTTGACTATTCAAAGATTAATTAGTAGTTTTGACTTTATCATTAACTCAAAAAAATCACTAAAATCACATGAAAACTATCAATCAATGGCTTGCCGAATACGGCGAAAGTCACCAAAATCCAACCAATAAAACGGTTCACTGGATATGCGTTCCCCTTATTTTTTTTAGTGTAGTTGGATTACTTTTTAGTATTAAACTCCCATTTTTCAGTTTCGGGGATATGCAAGGTAATGTAGCCTTAGTTGTGCTGGTTGTCACATTAATTTATTACTTCACTTTATCAAAATCTTTAACAGTTGGCTTGCTAATTTTCACGTCATTGTGTGTTTATTTATGTTACCTCATTGAACAATCAGGATTTGCTCCGTTATGGCAGGTATCAGTTACGGTTTTTGTTTTGGCTTGGATTGGTCAATTCTGGGGGCATAAAGTAGAAGGGAAAAAACCATCGTTTTTAAAAGATTTGCAATTCTTAATGATTGGACCCGCTTGGTTAATGAGCTTTATTTATCAGCGTTTGGGAATAGCACTTTAATAGGTATGAATTATGAGGTAGTAGGTAGGAGGTGTTAAGTCGCAAGGTTTAAGTTTACTTCTCAAGGTTTAAATTTACTTTTCAAGGTTTAAATTTTTTTACTTACTACTTACTACCTCATACCTACGACTTCATACCTCATACCTACGACCTACTACCTCATACCTAAAAAAGACCTTTCATAACATATCAGAATAAATCCGCATCAAGTAGTTCATATTTGATGCGGTTTTGTTTTTTTGCAGAATCGAATAGACCGAAACGTAATTGTAAATCACAATTTAAACACAAAAACAATGTTCTTAATTTTTTTAGGTATTATTGCTTTAATGGTAGGTTTTGCCATTAACACACCTTCATTAACCTTTTCTCGTTTTTCTCGTCCAGTAAAAGTTGCGGGTGTGGTACTGATCGTTTTAGGTTTTCTTTCATCGGGCATTAAGCAAATAGGTGCTGGTGAAGTAGGAGTTCAATCATTATTTGGTAGTGTTGGGCAAAACACCTTGTCAAGTGGTTTAAACTTCGTAAACCCTTTAGCTAATGTTGAAACCTTTGATATTAAAACCCAGAATTACACGATGTCTGCCATTCATGATGAAGGCAATCAACAAGGCGACGATGCCATCAGGGTATTAACGGCGGATGGTTTGGAAGTTGTAATTGATTTGACGGTTTTATACAGAGTTATTCCCGCTGAAGCTCCAAGAATTTTGCGAGAGATTGGCATTGATTATCAAAACAAAGTTGTTCGTCCAATTACTCGAACAAAAATTAGGGATAATGCCGTTTATTATGATGCTGTGGCACTTTATTCAAGTAAAAGAGATGCTTTTCAGAATGGAATATTTAAGTCAATCGAGAAAGATTTTCGTTCAAGAGGATTACTTTTAGAACAATTATTGGTAAGAAATATTATGCTCCCAACGTCTGTAAAAGCATCAATTGAATCAAAAATAAATGCGGAACAGGATGCTCAAAAAATGCAATTTGTATTGCAAAAAGAGAAACAAGAAGCAGAGCGTAAGCGTGTTGAAGCACAAGGAATTGCAGATTATCAGAAAATTCTTTCAACGGGATTGAGTGATAAACAATTACAATATGAAGCTATTAAGGCTCAAATGGCAATTGCAACTTCTCCCAACACGAAAGTAATCATCATGGGTGGAAAAGGAAATTCTCCAATTATTTTGGGAGATAAGTAGGGCTGTTAGCAGTTATCAGTAAGCAGTTTTCAGTGAACAATTAGCAAGAAGCAGTTATCAGTGAATCGCTGATAAATATTAACAAAAGATTAAAATTAACGATAGTTTAACACTAAGTTTTACAACTAAATTTTAATTGATAATTGTTCACTGATAACTGATAACTGCTCAATGTCATTTCACTTGTCCACTCACCAATGCCTGAAAGAATTGCTCTAATTTGGGCATAACAGTTATCTCAATTCTACGATTTATTTTTTTGTTAGGTTCAGTACCCGTATATTCTTTCGGAGAATATTCTGACCGTCCACCTGCTAAAATTCTATCGGGTTGAACACCAAAACGAGTTTGAAGTAATCGTGTGATGGCAGTGGCACGTTTTGCACTCAAATCCCAATTATCTTTAATTCCATCCGTTGATACGGGAGAATTGTCGGTATGACTTTCCACTAAGACATCCAAGTCAGGATGTCCATTTAAGGCTTTTGCAATTTTTTCAAGCGTATTTTCTCCTTTCTGATTGACATTGGCATTATTGGATGAGAAAAATATTTTATCTGAAATTGAGATGCAGACTAACCCTTTGCGAGCCTTCACACTAAAATCTTCATCCGAAATTTCATAATTAATCATTCGTTTCAAACTTACCATAAATGAAACATTCAAAGAGTCTTTTCTCTGAATGGCAGTGGTGATATTTTCAATGTATTGACTTTGTTCGTTAATGGTTTCCATTGATTTTCGCATACTATCAGCCCCTGCCTTACTCATGAGCGTAAGGTTGGTCATTCTATCCAACAATTTTGAATTTGTTTTCTTTAAAAAATCAATCTGTTCGTCCAAACTTTTAATATGTTTTGAACGAATATCTAATTCTTTGTTGCGAGTTTTTGTGGCAGATTCGTAAGCAGAAAGCTGTTTATCTCTATCTTTAAGCTCGTTCTTAACTTTGGAAATATTATCTCTTGAAGTGGTTTTGAAAGTTGTGTATTCATCTTGTATTTCAACAAACTTTTTCTTACTTACGCATGAATTTGTCAGAATTATCAATAAGAAAAACACGGTAATTTTGTACATAATAGTATGTTTGTTTGATGGGTTGAATCAAAGTAATGGTTGCTTTGAAACGCAATTAGCAATAAGCTAATCTTAATTGAACAAAAACCGTGCAATTATTAAAGGAATAAGAGAAAGATACATGAAAAACGAAAAGAGCGTTTTTAGGTACAAGTTATGAGGCATGAGTTATGAGGTATAAATTATGAGGTATGAGGTAGGAGGCATGAATTATAAGTACGAATTGTGAGGTAAAATTCTTACTTAATTATTTATACATCATATCTCATACCTCATATCTCATTCATTATTTCTGTCCATTTGCCAGCATTTGAAAGAATTGGTCAAGTTTTGGCAGTACAATAATTTCAGTTCTACGATTTGTTCTACGTCCTATTTCATTTGAATTTGGCACTTTTGGAACAAACTCAGAACGTCCTCCCGCAGTCATTCGTTCGGGCGAAATGCCAAATTTAGCTTGCAGAAGTCTTACAACTGAAGTTGCTCGTTTTGCAGATAAATCCCAATTGTCCATTAAGCAAATGGTTGAAATTGGCACGTTATCCGTATGACCTTCCACTAAAATATCTAATTCTTTATGATCGTTCACCACCCTTGAAACTTTCTCTAAAACAACTTCTGCTCGGGGATTAATCATAGCACTACCCGACTGAAAAAGCATTTTATCTGAAATAGAAATGTAAACAACTCCTTTTTTCACTTCAACTGTCACATCTTCATCATTAATATCTGCCAAAGAGCGTTTTAAGGTCATCATTAAAACTAAATTCAAAGAATCTTTTCGTTGAACCGATGAATTCAAGTCTTTGATATATTTGCTTTGGTCGTTTAAGGTTTCCAAGGATTTTCTAATACTTTCTGCCCCTGATTTACTGACAATCGAAAGGTCGGACATTCTATCTAAAAGGTTTGTATTGGTTTTTTTTAGATAATCAATCTGATCTTCTAATGCTTTTGTTTGAGCCACCCACTGCTTTGATTTTGCGTCTAATTCAATTGTTTTTGACTTTAAATCGGATTCCAGACCTGCTTTTGATTTATCACAATCACGCAACTCAGACCTTACTTTATTCAAATTATTCTCAGAATTCGCCTTAAAAGTTGAATATTCAGCCTGGGCTTCTGCTAATTTTTTCTTGCTTACACAAGATGTCATGAAGACAAATGAAGTTACTAAAATCAATGCTTTTTTCATTTTTATTTTGGTTGTTGATTGTTTTATAAAGATTTGAAAGATAAGATTCTTCTTGAAAATTTTCTTGAATATTATTGATTGTTAGTTTAAAAATCATACCATTAATCCATTAAAATATTAAAAGAATTTAATAGAAGAAATTTGAGCGTAAATATAGAACCCACTTCTTATAATATTTATTTGACGCTAAAAATTTTGGAACAATTTGAATTCATTCTTTAAAATTTGTTTTAAAATATCTTTATGACAAAATAAAGGAAATTTGCATTATTCTAATAATGTCATTTATCAGACATTATTTATCAAGCCAATTTATTAAGTTTGATTAGGAATTAATATTAATTTGTAAGGTTGATTAATATTTTTTGCAAACTATTAATAATCAGTTATATACACCTCTGTAAGTATCAGAAAAAATAGTTATATCAAAATTATTGCAAAAAACTAACACAAAAATAACATACGTTTAATCGTTTTTTTATTATTTTGTGTTAAATTTAGGCTTAAACTAAAATAGTATAAAACCGTTATTACATTATTAATAATTTTAATTTGACATAGTGAGAGTTACATTCTAAACCAATAGTCGTTTAGAAAATATTCAGAAACTATTAAAATATTGATCCTATGAACTATAAAATCCACGAAGGCAATGGCTATAAATATATTGATGAAGGCGAAGGAGAAGTTCTTTTGTTACTTCATGGCTTGTTTGGTGCATTGAGCAATTGGGCGGGAGTAATTGAAGGTTTTAAAGGAAAATATAGAGTAATTATTCCCATGATGCCTATTTATGATATGCCCATTTTAAAAGCTGGATGTGAAGGACTTTGCGAGTTCATTGAAGGTTTTGTTGATTGGAAAGGTTTTGATGATTTAACACTTTTAGGGAATTCGTTGGGAGGTCACGTATCTTTAATTTATACCTTGAAAAATCCTGATAAAGTCAAAAGATTGGTTCTCACAGGTAGTTCAGGTCTTTTTGAAGATGGTATGGGCGGTTCATATCCAAAAAGGGGAAATTATGCCTACATAAAGGAGCGAGTTGAATATACTTTCTATGACCCAGAAACAGCCACAAAAGAATTGGTGGATGAAGTTTTTGATATTACCAATACGGCATCTAAGGTGATAAGAATAATATCAATTGCCAAATCCGCTCAACGGAACAATATGTCCAAAGAGGTTGTTAACATCAAAACACCCACGCTTTTAGTATGGGGATTAAACGATACAATTACGCCTCCGCAAGTTGGGCATGAATTTAATCGCTTAATTGAAAATTCTGAGTTGCATTTTATAGACAAATGTTGCCATGCACCTATGATGGAACAACCAGAAACATTTAACGAAATTCTGGAAACTTGGCTTGAAAAAACACCAATTCAAATGGAGGAATTAGTTTGAATAATTAAATTTGGAAAATACATTTAATTCAGTAATTTATTGTAGCGAATCAAGAATGCTTAGGACAAATACTCAACATCCCTACCACTTTCATCAATGAACAATATGCTCGCAAAAGACTTTATTAATCCGATGTTACCTATCTTGAAATCCACCGACACCGTTGGGAAAGCGATAGATTTAATGGAAGAATACCGAATTGGACAACTACCGATTGTGAATGAATTGGAATATAGAGGTTTAATTAATCAAGATATTTTGATGGAGGCTGATGAGGATTTGCCTTTATTGGCTCTCCAACCTGAATTTGGGGAAGTCGCAGTTACGGAAAATCAACATGTTTTAGAGATTTTAGCCGTCACCCAAAAATATGATTTACAGACAGTAGTTGTTTTGGATGAAGAAAATAAATTTACTGGAACTATTAGCGTTAATGAATTATTGAATCAATTTTCAAAGAATTTAGGAACCCAAGAATTAGGAGCCGTTTTGGAAATTGCAGTAGAAAATAGAAGTTATTCGTTGGCAGAAATCAGTCGTTTGATTGAATCTAATAATACAAAAATTATAAGTTCATATTATACAAGTGGCTCATTTTCAGAGGATTCCAAAGATATTTTAACACTAAAATTAAATCGGCAAGATATTACTTCCGTCATTGCAACTTTGGCAAGATATGAATATGACGTTGTTGGTGCCTACAATTTTGAAGCCCTTGAAACACCAGACCGTGAACGATATGATTTGCTGATGAAGTACTTGGAGATGTGATAATAATTAACAGTAAGTAGAAAGTAAAAATGCCGATTTGGAATTATTCATTCCAAATCGGCATTTTTTATAATTCATAACTATCTCCCAATATATCTTTCAAAAAACTCATAAATCCTCAGCATTCTATCAATTTTTTGGCGAACATTTCCTGTTCTTGAAAGTTCGTGTGTTGCTCCTGGCATTCGTACATATTCAACCTCTTTTCCCATGATTTTCAAGGACTTATACATCATTTCTGATTGAATTACGCCCGTCCGTAAATCGTTTTCTCCATGTTTTATTAAGAAAGGTGTTTTGATTTTGTCCACATAAGTGTATGGCGATTCACGGTCTAAAATATCTTTTGTTTTTGGTTCCCAAGGATAACCCCCGAAGTAATTTGGAGTCAATCGCCAAGCATTTCCTTCTCCCATAAAAGTGGTCAAATCGTAAACGCCTCGTTGGGCAAAAGCAGCCTTGAAACGATTATCGTGCGAAATTATCCACGCCGTCAAATATCCCGCATACGAACCACCCGTTATGACTTGTCGGGAAGAATCAGCCCAGGATTCTTTGGCAGCATCACTGGCAGCAGCAAGCACATCTTCCGTGGGTCCAGTTCCCCAATCCTGAAAATTTGAAATTTGAAAATCTTTGCCATAACCACCTGATCCTCTTGGATTTGCATACACAACGCCATATCCTTGAGAGCAAAAATATTGCAATTCATGCCACATCGAGGATTCGCCTGGTCCCCACATAGCCGTTGGTCCTCCGTGCATATTCAATAATAATGGATAGGCTTTACCTGCTTCAAAATTGCTTGGCTTCATAATCCAATAGTCAATTATTTGCCCTTTTGTATTGGCATAAGTTCGCTTTTCTGGAAAACTCAATGCTTTGTTTTTTAAGAAATTATCGTTGTGAGAACTCAATTTTACTGGATTTTTCATAGATAAATCTGCAAAATATAATTCCGAAGGATTCTTGACCTCGGTTTTACTGAAAACGATTTTTTCTTTGCTTACCTCAAAACTCGTAATACCTGAATCAAAATCAGACAACCTTTCAACCTTTTTAGATTGAATATCAAGGCGATAAATTGGGACACCACCATTTGAATTAGCGGCAAAATAAACGTACTTAGAATCATCTGACCACTCAAAATTATTGGCTGCTCGGTCGAAAATAATGGGCGTTTTATTACTTCCATCAGCATTTGAAATCATCATTTGATTAAAGCCCAACCATTCGGTTTTAGAGGTTGTGAAAATCATCATTTTTCCGTCGGGAGAAAGAGCAACATTGTTGTAAGACACTCCTTTTTCACCCACCAATTGACGTAGTTCTGAACCATCAAAATTTATCCTTACAATTGATGTATTTTGTTCACGGTCAGGGTGTTGCATTGAATCTAAACCACAGACAGCGTAGATTTTTTTACTATCAAATGACCAAATTGCATTATTAAATGACCAAAAATTTTTCGTTACTTGAATGGGTTTTGCACCTTCTTTTGGTTCAATAATAAATAAAAGATTAAATTTCATTTCGGGTTCAGTAGTAGATTCCCCTTGAAAGTTAAGACGACTGAAAACTTTGGCTTTCTTGTCTTCAATATCCTTGTCTAAATACGCCCTGATTTCTTCTAAATTACCATCAGGATTTGCCTTTATTTTCTTATTATTTTTCAAGAAATCATTATTTTTAAAACCCGCTTTTTCAAAAGACCATGAAGGTAATTTTTTCATTGGATTTAGTAATGAATCTTTCAATAATTCCGAAAAACTAACATTAACTGTAAATAAAATCTTAGTACCATCAGGCGACCATTGAGGATTATTAGCTCCGTATTTTAAATCAGTTAATTGAAATGCTTCTCCACCGTCCAACGGCATGATAAAAATTTGAGATTGTCTTTTCACACTTCTCGCAAAGGCAATTTGTTTGCTATCAGCACTCCACGATGCCCCAGAAACACTCTCAGAACCTCGAGTAATTTGTTTAACTGTCTGATAATCAGTAATCCACAAATGAGTACGATAATCAAAATCTAATTTGTCAGACTCGTTTGGTTCATTCGTTTTAAGGGCATAAACTGCTCGTTTTCCATCGGGAGAAATAGATACATTATTAACTTGTTGAATCTTAGTCATATCTGTTACCAAGATTTTTTCTTTGCCATTTTGGGCGAAAATAATATTTGAAATCAAAGAAAATAGAAGGAATAGTTTTTTCATGTGTTATCGTTGATTTTTAGTTTGGCATTTCAATAAAAGGAGTAATATCAATCCTCTCTTACAAATCTACAAAAAAAGGTTGTTTCTTGCAGAGAAACAACCTTTTAAAATACTTATGGAAAATGTGTCAATCTGGTCTTTCAAAACTTGTTGTATCAAGTTTCATTTTACCATCCTTGTCTTTATATATTTTGATGTATGAATGCTGTCTAAAACCGTCTTTAAAAATCTCTCTTGGTTTGTTTAGATGCAGTTTTGAGGAATTTGTAGTAACCATCGGCTTCACATTATTTGTCAATGTTGTATTAAATACTTGAGGTTTATCCTCTGGTTTATCCGCTTGTTTTTCAATATTTTTCACTAATTGAACGGGAGCTTTTTGCGTAGTATCCATTCTGATTCTACCTTCGCTATCCGTATATACTCTCACGTATTGATGTTGACGAAACCCACCCACACGATTGTCTGCTTGTACAGCCTCAACAACTGATTTCATAATCCCTTGCGTATCATTCAATTTTGTTTCAGTAATTTGTTTTTGAGGCTGACCTCTTATGATTTGAGGGCGAGATTCGTATAAATTAATTTTATTGTTTTGTGGAGCAACAGAATAGGCTTCTTGTGGTGTAGGAGGGGTAACTATTGATGAATCAAGACGATAGTGACCATCGCCATCTTTTATTACTCTGATGTATTTGTGCTGACGAAAACCCATTTTATCACCTTCGGCTTGTTGCCTTCTGAGGCTATCAGCTATCACAAAGGACTCAGTAACGGGTTTAGGTTGAAGGCTTTTTACAGTAGGATTATGGGCTAAATAAATGGTGTCTAAAACTACTTTTATTACGTTTTTACCACTAATCGTCACGGGTAGATACTGATTAAATTCTCGATTAAATTCTCCTTTTATCCCTGCATAAAAACTGGAAATGGTATATTCTGACTTATCCATAGATAAAATCTTCATTTCAATTTCTGCCTCACCTGGACCTAAGAGTTCTAAATCCTTGGCGGCGGCAAACGACAAATCGAGCATTCGATTGTAGGCAAAAGGTCCTCGGTCATTGATTTTAACTACTGCCGTTCGGTTGTTTGTGGTATTAATTACCTCGACGATAGTATTGAAGGGAAGGTCACGATGGGCTGCTGTATATTCAGCACGGTCATATATTTCTCCGCTCGATGTTGAGCGTCCATGAAATTTGTCTGCGTAATAAGATGCTCTTCCATAAAATTTTTCCCCAACCTGAGCCTGTAAATTTACTACGACAATAAAAGATAAAGTAAGAAATAATGATAATGGTTTGGCTAATATCATGCAATAATGTGGTTTTCGTGGGTAAGGAATATGTAAATATACTCAAAAAAATTGAATGAGACATATTTGAACTTAGCTTCTTGTTAATCGATGTAATTTCAGCTTAAAATTTATATATTTTTGAGATAAAATTTCAAGTAAAGACGTACAATACTTTCATTAATTTAGAAGAAGTTTAAATTTAATAAATATCAAAAAATGAATAACTTATAAAATAAACTGTAAGCTCTTTCCGAAATCCCGCTGTTTGAGCGAAGCGACCGACGCTCGGCGAGTTTCGGGATTTCTTGATTTTCTTTTGCGGTCCGCCCTTTAGATTTGTACTTTGATTATTTATAATAAAAACTGTTATTACCGTTGTCTTTTCTTTTTGCTTCTTTTTCTTTTGTTGAGATGTGGATAAGTAAGACATTTACAGTAAAAACTAACCAATCGGTGGCG
>JANXML010000062.1 GCA_025354645.1 Arcicella sp.
TTTAACAATAAATCGTCCACAAAACAGTAAATTGCAATTGTAAAATCATTCATTTTGATGTTAGTTAAGTTCGCAAAACAAATTTAACGTCATCTTGAAGGATTTTACACTTTTTACGCTACGCAACTTACATTAATTAGACACTGCACCTAATATTAAAGAAATTCTAATAAAATATGAATGAGGATTAACCATTTTTTTACTCAAAAAAATCATTATTAATTTGTGAATTTTCGCAATTTAAAACAAGAACCAATTCATAAAAAATTATTAAAAAAGTACTTTTATTTATTTAATTACGAAACAACTTATTATTTGTATTTAAAAAATAATTTTTATCAATAAATAAATAAAGTTATTTATTCTTATTTTTTAGCAGTTTTTTTAAGAATTAAAAGGTGAATATTATATTCCAGTAAAAAATTAATTTCAAGGATAAAGTTATTTTTTACTGGAATATAAAGAAAAAAACTTAAATTTATCCCAGAAACTTTTAAACAAATTATATTAATTTTTTAAATACTAAGCATTCAAAATAAACATTTTATCATGATGAGAAAATTTACTTCTTCAATAACGCCGTCTCTAAAAAGATTCGTTATTTTTTCAACTTTTGCAGTCATTTTTTCGATTAAGAATGAACTTTTTGCACAAAATACTTCTTACGAGAATTTCCTAATCAATCATCCCTTCAACAACCGTCCTGTTTTGCCAAAAGCAGATTTAATTAAAATACCCGTTTATGAAAGACCTGATTATCACGCAGAATTTGAATATTTAAGAACAATTGATCCAGCTATTATTCGAGTTCCGAATGAGCGATTGAATGCTGCATATAATGTTGTAACGAAGTCAATTCTCGACCAAAAAAACGGAATTAAAACTGGGGGAATTCCTGGAATTGCTAATGTAAATTGGATTGAACGTGGACCTAATAACATTGGTGGTCGAACTCGAACGATAATGTTCGACCCTAAGGATACTGTAAGCAACGTTCCTTTTGAAAAATACAGAAAAGTATGGGCTGGAAGTGCGGGTGGTGGTCTTTGGTATAACAATGACATTACGGATGCATCTGGTAGTTGGCAAAAAGTGAACGATTTTTGGGATAATCTTGCCATCCAGACATTGGCTTATGATCCTTCCAACAAAAACATTATGTATGCTGGCACGGGAGAATTTACGGTTAATTCCGATGCCATCAGTGGCGGCGGAATTTGGCGAACAATTGATGGCGGCAAAACATGGACAAGACTTGCTTCTACTATACCTTTTGGAGGAGTCGGAGCAGCAAGAGAGTTCAACTGGGTAAGTAAAATTGTTGTGAATGCCAATGGAAGTGCTTTTGCAGGAACAAATAATGGTGTGTATAAATCAATTGATAAAGGATTAACTTGGACGAAAATTCTTGCCCCAAAAAATAATATTGGCGGTGTTAATCTTTCAGCAGACACAAAATTTACGAATACTGTGGCAGATATTGAAATTGGTAAAGATAATATTTTGTACGTTTCGATGGGGTATTATAACTTGGTTACAGGCACTGAACAAGGGCGTGTTTTCAAGGCTGCAGACTCAACTGGTACAACTTATGGGGATATAACGCCAAACCTTTCTACGATACTGACTGCCAATGCAGGAAGAATTGAACTCGCCCTTGCTCCAAGTACGAGTGGAGTTTCGCAAGTGGTTTATGCAGTTGGAGCCAACGGAACTGTGGGTGGAGTGAAGTGGTTTAAAAAATCTGTGGATGCTGGAATAACTTGGACAGACGTTACTATTCCTCTTTATGCAAATGGTACTGTTTTTACTTCCGCCCAAAGTTGGTATGACTTGATTCTACAAGTAAAACCTAATGACCCAAACACTGTTTTCGCTGGTGGTACTTCTTATTTTAGAACTACTAATGGAGGAACTTCTTGGACACCGTTATCTGAATATCAGCAATATATTCACCCTGATATGCACGTAATTGAATTTAGACCTAATTTCCCTGACCAAATTGTTTGGGCTAATGATGGAGGCGTTTACTATTCGCCTGACGTAAATGCAGTTCCTTCAAACAAGTTTTTCAAAGTAAGAAACAACAATTATAATGTAACTCAATTTTTTGGTGTTTCAATGAAAAATTTAGCAGACAGAACTTATTTATTGTGTGGTGCTCAAGACAATGGAACCATGAACATGAAAGCAAATGAAGCGGGACCTGCTTTTTATACGGCTGGTGGTGACGGTATGATTGGAGCAATTGATCAAGATGATGCCAATATTCAAATAGGTTCTTATTACAGTGGTAATTTTTATTTAGTGGATAGATACGGAAATCAAGGAGCCAATTTGCCCGTCAGTGGAGGTCTTTTTGTGGATCCATTGGCGTATGACAGCAAACTAAACACACTTTTCTCTTGTTCAGGTGTTGCAGGATTTAATTCTTTAGATAGAGTTTTAAATGTTGGAATCACCAATACAGGTGGTCAAATGAGCTTGGGAGTAACTGGCGGAATAGGTGGAAACGTTACAGCGCTAAAAGTTGGATATGGACCTAACACACTTTTCATTGCAACACAAGCTGGACGTATTTATAAGTTAACAGGCACAAATTTAGCGACTGCAACTTCTGTAAGAATCGATAAGCGAAATCCCCCAGCTGGTTATACACTTCCTGCCCAACCACAAGCCAATGTTACTTGCATAGAATTAGGAGCAAATGATAACGAATTAATAGTTACCTATTCAAACTTCGGAATTAAATCAATCTGGTACACAAATGATGGTGGTGCAACATGGATTAGTAAGGATGATGCCACACACGGCTTACCAGATATGCCAATTCGTTGGGCATTGATGAATCCAAGCAACAGAAAACAAGTATTAGTTGCCACTGAAATTGGTGTTTGGTCAACCGCTGACATCACAGTAGCGAATCCAGAATGGACGGTTACCAATAATGGTTTAGCCAATGTCCGTTCTGATATGATTACATACCGTGAAGCCGATGGAATGATTGCCGTTGCAACGCACGGAAGAGGTGTTTTTATCTCAGATATTTTTAAAAATGCAAACCAAATTGTAGTGAATAATCCAATTGGACAAATTATGATGAAAAATAGTGGTAATCCAATTAATATTCCTTTACCATTTGTTCCAAAAGGTACTTTTAATGCAGGAAATACTTTCACAGCACAAATATCAGATGTAAATGGTCAATTTAATTCGCCTACTAATTTGGGAGTAATTACTTCTACTGCCAATACAGTGACCTTGCCAGGAAATTTAATAGCAGGTACATATCAATTAAGAGTTGTTTCAAGTTCACCAGTCGTGTATGGCTATACAGATTTTACAGTTCGTAAACCTGGAGTTGGATATTGCACCGACTTAAATTCTAATTGTACTGAACAAGATTTTATCTCAAATGTAAAATTAATTGATGGCACAACAAACCTAATAAATGTTAATTCGAATTGCTTTGGTACTGGTTATACAAGCTATACCGACTCTATTGCAACAGCGAATATTGTAGCTGGAAATACATACGGTTTATCTTTTATGGCTTCGGTTGCAGACCCTCAATTGGATGCTATGACGGTTTGGATAGATTTTAATAGAGATAGTACCTTTAGTTCGACTGAAATTGTGTTCATGGACCCAAATGCGTATATTGATGGTGGTGTGGCAAGAACGGGAACATTTATTGTACCCACAAATACAGAAAATGGTGATACTCGAATGAGAGTCAGATTAAATTACGCAGCAGTTACGACTAATCCTTGCGGGGGTTTAGGCTATGGAGAAACAGAAGATTATAAAATTACTATTTCAGGTGGTATCGTGAATCCAGGCATCAAAAGTGTGGCTACTGGAGATTGGGATAATATAAAAACTTGGAATTGCAATTGCGTTCCAACCTCCACAGATGACGTCACAATCAACCCAGGGCATACCGTTTTTGTCAATGGTATTTACAGCCAAATTAAAAAATTAATTTTTGCTGGAGGCGATGTATTTTTTGTAAATAATGGATTTTTGCAGTATTAATCAGAAAATTAAAATTTAAAAAATGCCTTTCAACGTAATTTGAAGGGCATTTTGGTTTAATGGCATTTATAAACTATTTGAATACTTTTATTTTCTTTATTGTGAAAACCCTAAACTTTGATTTACCTTTGCCAAAATTTAAAAACCCAACAAATGTTCAAATCAAAATTAATTTTCGTACTATTTCTATCAATATTAATTTCAAGTTGCAGTAGTGAAGAAACGCTTACGCCAGAACAAGAAAATCAAAAAATTGAGGAATATATTAGTTCCAAAAAATTAACTGTAACTGAGAAAACAACCACTGGATTGCGATATATTCTCACAAAGGCAAATCCTTCTGGTGCAAAAGTGGCAAATGGGCAAACAGTTTCGGTTATTTATGCTGGTAGATTATTATCAGATAAGCAATTTGATGCGGGTAATTTTTCTTTTGTTCTGGGTTCGGGAGGTGCAATTTCGGGTTTTGATCAAGGAATTGCCAAAATGAAAGTAGGAGAGAAAGCAACGTTGATTTTTCCTTCTTCTTTGGGTTATGGTTCAAGAGCCCAAGGTTCAGACATTCCAGCTTATTCTCCCTTAGTTTTCGATATTGAAGTTATTTCAGCAAAGTAGAATGTTCGTAAGTCTTTAAGTCGTAAGTCTTTAAGAATTTTCGGATCCTTTCTTTCTTGCGACTTTTGACTTAATGACTTACAGCCTATTCAATCACATATTCTGATAAGCCTTTTTCAATCTTCCTCTAAAATGACTGGCAAATTGGTCACTAATTCTAATAAAGAAAAATGAGCTGCTTGGTTCATTATCAAAAATAGGTGCTGATGTGGGAGGGCAAGTTTGACCATCTGCCAATGCTTTCGGATTTCCTTCAAAAACTTGCCAAGAATCTGTCCAACAATATCTTTCATCATTTGTTTCTTCGTTCAATAAAGCATTCGACTTAAAATCGAAAATCCGCATTTGCATGGTTCCACGCACTACAACTGATTTTTTATAAGTGGTAATCTTAGCACAAATTTTCTCGAAAACATCCACTTTGGTTGAGTCATTTATTTTCTTTGTACCCACTTTTATTTCCCTTGTAAAATGCTCAACTGTGGTTATAATATCTCTTTGAGGAGAACTCAAGCCTAAAAAAGCAAATTTTACCAAATCATTTTGCGGAAAAGTATCTCGACGAGCCTCGGCGGTTGTATAATATCTTACAAATTGATTATGGGTTTTTGAACGAAAAAACTCATCGTCAAAGGTTTTTTGCAAATCGAAATATTCACTGTCATGAAGTCTGTAAATATCATAAATTGGTTCAATCACAACTCTATGAACAGCATACTGAAATGCCTCATCAGCTTTCTGAATAGCATTTTTATAGTTTGGAATCAATTGATTAACTCTTTCAAATTGAACAACGGCATCTTTTGCAGCCAAACGATTTTCTTTATGCAGTAATGCCAATTCTCCTGCCTGATAACGTTCGTCAGCTGCTAATTGACGAGCTACTTCTGCTTCACGAGCGTAGTTTTGGGGTACACCTACTTCACGCATACTTACCGATGAATGTGAGATAACATCATAAATTTTGTTCAAGGCTTGATATTCTGCCAATGCCTTCTCCCAACGAAAAGGTTCTTGCGAGTTTTCAAACATCCTGATAGCTCGTTTATGGTCATCAATTGCTAATGGATATGCCTCACGAAGCACCCCAAGGGCTTTTTTATTTTCGGATTTTTGTTGTAAACGATTTGTCGAAGTAAAAATCGCTTCATCAAAATTACCCTTTTTGAGTTGTTGTAAACCACTACTGCAAGAAGTAATGAAAGGGATAATAATGATGAATAAAACTGTTTTTTCGAGGAAATTAATGTGCTTTTTCATGGCTTTTACGGTTTAACGGTGAACGGCAAATTACGGTGAACGGTAAAAGGTGAACGGTTTTGAGAACGATTCGTTTCTTCCGTTCATCGTGAACCGTTTACCATTTTTACCTTTTGTATAATTAAGACATTTCAGCCATTTCTTCCCCTAATTGCATTTTGTTAATGATTTGTTAAAGAATTTTCATAATTTCGGATAAGAAAAGAATTACTAAATTCCATTTTTATAAAACTATAAAACCATGCAAAAACTATTATCCAGTATCTTCATTACTTTACTGTTAATTGTTAACTGTTCACTAACAAAAGCCCAAGACCCTTGGATTGTGAAAGCTGACAAGATTAATCCAAGTAATTATTATGGCGTAACCGTTGCCAATGGCATGATTGGGATTGTGTCGTCGCCCGAGCCTTTGAAAGTAAAAGATGTAGTCTTGAACGGTGCTTTCGATACTTACGGACGTGGACGAGTCTCGAATATTCTCAAAACTTTTGAATTCGCCAACATGGATTTGGACGTAGATTCTCGCCGTTTGGGACGGGCTGAAATTAGTAATTATGAGCAATCATTAGACATGAAAAATGCGATTTTGACCACGACTTTTGATTATCAAGATAAAGTTTCCGTCAAATATTCAGTGATGGCGTTACGTCATTTACCCTTCACAATGATGATTGATGTGGAGGTCAAAGCCAAAAAAGATTGTGAAATAACACCCCACAGCGTAATGTCTGCCCCTGATATGTTGCGTGATGTCAAAAATTCTTACGCATTAATTGACCGTCCACACGCTTTGATTCCGTTGATGACTTCGGTAGCAAAATCTCCGACTGGAAAACATACTTTAGCAGCCTCTAACTCGTTCATTTTCAGCGAAGAACGGGGAAAAGAACCGCAATTAATTCACGAAGAATGGGATTACGGAATGCACCGTTTGAAGTTCTCGAAAAAGATGATTGCGGGCGAAACCTATTCATTCAGTATTGTGGGTTCAACCATTTCAACGGAACAAACCCCCGACCCACAAAATGAAGCCGAACGTTTGACGATTTACGCTGCTTTAGAAAAGCATGACCGTTTATTGAGCCGTCATAAAGCAGATTGGGCAAAATTGTGGACTTCCGACATTAAAATTGAAGGTGACCCCGAAGCTCAACGGGCTGCCCATTTTGCGATGTATCATTTGTATTCATTTTGTCGTGAAGGGCAGGCGTATAGTCTTTCTCCGATGGGACTTTCGGGTTTGGGGTACAATGGACACGTGTTTTGGGATACTGAAATTTGGATGTACCCTGCTATCTTGGTTTTGCATCCAGAAATGGCTAAATCAATCTTAGAATATCGTTTTGAACGCATGGAATCTGCCCGTGCTAATGCAAAATCGCATGGATATAAGGGTGTAATGTTCCCGTGGGAATCGGACGATAAAGGACAAGAAGCCACACCAGTTTGGGCTTTGACGGGACCTTTTCAACATCATATCACGGGTGATATTGGTTGGGCTTTTTGGAAATATTATGAAGTTACGAAAGACAGAGAATGGCTCAGAACTCGTGGCTATCCATTATTAAAAGAAGTTGCTGATTTTTGGGTAAGTCGTGCCGAGAAAGGAACGGACGGTAAATATCACATCATCAACGTAGTCTGTGCGGACGAATGGGCTGAAAATGTGGACGATAATGCTTACACAAACGGTATGGCAAAAGAGGTTTTAGGCTTCGTAACGGAGGCTGCCGAAGAGTTAAAAATTGTGCCAAATCCAAAGTGGGAAGAAGTAATGAATGGCTTAGTAATTCTGAGAAATGCCGATGGCGTAACTAAAGAACATGCCACCTATAACGGAGAGATTATTAAGCAAGCCGATGTTAATTTATTGTCGTATCCCATGCACCAAGTAGTTGAAAAAGAGCTAATTAAGAAAGATTTAGATTATTACGAAGCAAGATTATCGCCCGACGGACCAGCCATGTCACAAGCAATTTTATGTATTTTACACGCCAGACAAAACAATACTGACAAGGCTTTTGAACTTTTCACAAAGAGTTACAAACCTAACGAAGTGCCGCCCTTTGGCGTGTTGTCAGAAACCGCAGGAGGCACAAATCCTTATTTCGCTACGGGTGCAGGAGGGTTTTTGCAAACTATTCTTAACGGCTTCGGAGGTTTAGATATTGGTGAAGAAGGAATAACCCAAATCAAAGACATCAAATTGCCAAAAACTTGGAAATCTTTGACGATTACGGGGGTTGGGGTTGAGAAGAAGACGATTGTGGTAACGAATGGGAAGTAAAAATTATCGGTTTTGTCATTGCGAGGCACGAATCGGAGTTTCGTTAAACCAATCTGTTGGATTGATGCAAAAGACTTCTCCCGTTAGCCAACAGATTGCTTCACTACGTTCGCAATGACATAGATTACAATTCTAATTAACAACCAACTATTAGAAATGTCAAAAAACCGCTTAGAAGCATTCAGTGATGGCGTTTTAGCCATAATTCTAACCATTATGGTACTTGAATTAAAAGTCCCACATGGCATAGAATTGAAGAATATTCTGCCACTTTGGGGTATATTTCTGAGCTATATTTTGAGTTTTATTTTCATTATTATCTACTGGAATAATCATCACCATTTGTTTCATGCCGTTGAAAAAATTGATGCAAAAGTGATGTGGGCAAATGCCAATTTATTGTTTTGGTTGTCCCTTCTTCCTTTTGTTTCAGGATTCATGGGCGAAAATCATTTTGCACCTTTGCCTGTTTTATTATATGCCATCGTTACGTTCATGGCTGGCTTAGCTTTTACTATTTTAACAAAAAGTTTAATCAAAATTCATGGTAAAGATTCAATCTTAAATAAAGTAAGTCGAGAAAGCAAAAAAGGAGAAATATCGCTTACTTTATACTTTTTGTCAGTCTGTTTTGCCTATTTTTTTCCAATTATATCATGTGCCATTTTTGTTGGAGTGGCAACTATGTGGTTTATTCCGAGTAAGAAAATCGAAAATGAAGTAAAAAAATAAATTCAGAAAGCCACAAATTTTTTAATAATTTAATTAATCATGAAATTAAATTTCAAAAAAATGAAAAGGAACAAATTTATCGCATCATTACTGGCTGCTTCCGCTATATCATTAACGGCAAAAGCAACAGACAGAAAACAAAGTTCAAGGACAGACAAAGGTTTTAAAGTAAAGGCTGGCGAAGGTAGAATTCATGGACCTATTAGGCTGAAAGGCATCAATTCAAATATTTTGAATTTGAAAATATCTGGAAAAGATACCGATGGGGGATTTGCCGTTTTTGAACAAATTTCGGTTTCACAGGGTAAAGGAACTCCGCTGCACGTCCATCATTTTCAGGATGAAATCTTTTATGTGATTGAAGGTGAGTATTATTTTCAGATTGGAGAGGATAAATTCAAAATGTATGCTGGCGAAACTATTTTCCTACCCAAAAAAGTACCACACGCTTGGACGCAAGTATCAGAAAATGGTAAGATGAATGTAACGTTTCAACCCGCTGGAAAAATGGAAGAATTTTTTATTACAGTTTCTAAATTAGACCACGAACCCACTCAAAAAGAAATGGCTCAGATTTTTACTGATAGTGGAATGACAGTGGTTGGTCTACCGTTGAAAATTGAATGATTAATTTATATTGATAATTACAAAATACTACCTTCTTTTACTTAATTTTGAGTAGTAAATAAATTATTCCTTTACGCAAAAACATGAAAATAGCCATTCACGGGCGAATATTTAAGGAGGAAACAAAACCTTTTGTACAAGCAATGTTCGATTCATTTGTGCATGAAAATGTTGAACTCCAAATCTCTGAATCCTATTGGGCAATTCTCTCAGAAGCGGGCATAACACACCCAGCTACTTCGGCATATAATGATAAACAAGACCTTTTTGAAGCAGATTTTGTATTAAGTTTAGGCGGCGACGGTACACTTTTAGACGTTGTTACGCACGTGGGCGACCGTGAAACTCCAATTTTAGGCATCAACACGGGTCGTTTAGGTTTTTTGGCAACTGTTTCGCCCGATAAAATTAAAGAAAGTCTAAAAGAAGTTTTTGCGGGAAATTATGTTTTAGACAAGCGGACATTAGTAAGCATAAATGCAACTTTGAACGATGAAGTTTTAGATATATTTAACGGAACAAATTTTGGATTAAATGAATTGGGAATCATGAAAACGGATACTTCTTCCATGATTATGGTTCGTGCGTATCTGAATGGAGAGTTTCTTAATACCTATTGGGCAGACGGATTAATTATTGCAACTGCAACAGGTTCAACGGGTTATAATTTAAGTGTTGGGGGTCCTTTGGTAATTCCTACTTCTGATATTTTTGTAATTTCACCGATGAGTCCTCATAATCTGAATGTCAGACCTTTGGTTGTTTCAACGGATTCTGTTCTTTATTTTGAAGTCGAAAGTAGAAGTAATAACTGTTTGATTTCCTTGGATGCTCGTTCAAAAGTGGTGGATAGTAACATCAAAATCACAATGGCAAGAGAAAAATTTAAAGCAAATATTATAAAATTATCCGATACTAATTTTTTAAATACGCTGAGAAGTAAATTAAATTGGGGATTTGATGTAAGAAATTAACATTCGGTTAAAGGTGAACGGTTCACGGTAAACGGGTAATTGAGATAGATTCTCTCTTGATTATACCGTTTACCTTGAACCGTTTACTAAAACTAAGCTACCGCTATCTCTTTCACCGTTGGCTTCATTTCTTCCTTTTTAGGAAGACCAACGTGCAAAATTCCGTCTGTATAAGTAGCCTCAATTTTTTCGCCGTCCACATTTTTAGGTAAAGTAAATGTGCGTTGAAACGAGGTATAATTAAACTCTTGACGGCTATATTTCTCCGTTTTCTCTTCAACTTTTGCTTCTTGCTTCGCTGAAATTGTCAAGCGATTTTCGTGAAGACTTAATTTAAAATCTTCTTTTTTCAAGCCTGGTGCGGCAACTTCAATTTGAAAAGCGTTTTCATTTTCCTTCACATTCACCGCTGGAAGATTGTTATACGCTACGTTGTTGAATGATTTTGCTGGAAACATGGTATCTAAATGATTAAAAAATTTGTTGAATTCTGAATTATAAAATTGGCTTGTTGGCTGATTTACGCTTAAAAATCTCATGGTATTATTATAGTTTAATTGTTAAATATTAAATTTTAAGTCAAAAAGAATTTAATTTTATGATTCTATAAACTTCAATTCTCAATCGACGTTTCTAATTAATCAAATGCTATACCACCCCATTTTTAATGCCATTTTGTCTTTAAAATATTATTATAAGAAATAAAATATGACATATTTTCCGATTTATCAAAGAAGTATCTTTAAAAATATGACAATTTTTAGCAGTGTTTTAGTTAAAATACTTATTTAACGGTAGGTTAGACTTATTAAATGGTCAATTAATTTTGATTTAACCTTTATATCTTGCGTACATTAATTCAGTCCATAAAATCAATTTAAAATCATGAAAAATCAATTTATTGTAACCTTGCTAATTTTTTGCATGAGTACCACCGCTGTGTTGGCACAAACAAAGAAACCCACAACAACAACTAAAAAACCCACAACGACCGTCAAATCAAACGTTCCAAAAACAACGACAACTAAGAAAACAACGACAACAACTACGACAACAACGCCAGTAACTCCGCCGCCAGTTGTGGAAGAAAAGAAAACAACAACCACAACAACAACGACGCCAACGGAAACAAAAAGTACGACAACTCCTTCGTCCACAACAACTACGACGACAACGCAATCTTCGGGACCCTCAAAGGGCAAAAAAACATACGAACCAAGAGTGAAAGAGCCTAAGCCTGAGCGAGTTAGAGAACCAAAACCTGAAAGAGTGAGAGAGCCAAGACCAGAAAGAGTAAAAACTCCAAGAGAACCAGGCACTTCAGGAGGAGTGAAATTTGGAATTAGAGTGGAAGGATCGCAAATAGTTTCATTTGAAACAGGTGGACAGCCAGATTTTTCACCAGGCTTCAATGCAGGGTTAATTGTTAATATACCAATTAGTGAAAAAGTTTCTATTCAGCCAGAAGTTTTGTATTCAATGATAACAATAAAAGCCTCTGACCCAGCCATGAAAAACGATTTTATTAAAGGGACGAGCAACAGTATTTTTGCTCCAATTACTTTTAATTTTAACTTAGGAAGTGGTCCGACGAAGTTTATGATCAATCCAGGTGGATATGCAAGTTATCTTTTAAGTGGTTCACTTTCGCAGTCTATCGGAGGTGTCACACAATCTGGAGCAGTTGATTTAACAGGCGTTGATAAATTTGGGTATGGGGCAGTTTTGGGCTTAGGAGTAAAATTGAATAACAATTTTCTAATTGAAGCTCGTTCATTTTATAATTTAAAAGATTCGAATAATAAATCAATTCTTTCAACCATTGGAATTGGTTATATGTTTTAAAAATGAATGAGTACTGTCATTGCGAGTGAAACGAAGCAATCTGTTAGATTTTAGGAATGGTATTTAAACACTATTGTACAAATCAGACAGATTGCTTCACTGCGTTCGCAATGACACAACTCTAAATCTCTACATCCACCAAATTCCTCACAATATCTTCAAAAGTATCTCGCTTACGAATTAATTTTGCTTCGCCATCAATCACCAACACCTCAGCGGGCAAAAGTCTTGAATTATATTGTGATGCCATCGAAAAGCAATAGGCTCCTGCATTTTTCATGGCGATAATGTCTCCTGCTTTCACTTTATTCATCAATCGTTCCCCTTGCTTGCCTTCGGGAGTCCATGAAAATGTATCGGTTTCGCAAATATAGCCTACAACCCTGTATTCATTTTGTTCAGTTTCATCCTGATTTGAAGCATTGAAAATATCGTGATATGCTCCATACATCATCGGTCTGCCTAAGTGATTTAAGCCCGAATTCACGCCCACAAAAGTCTTGATTGGATCAGTTTTTACTACGTTTGCTGTGGTCAAAAATGTGCCAGATTCACTCACCAAAAACTTGCCTGGTTCAAACCATAATTGCAATTCACGACCATATTTTTTAGAGAAATTAAGGAAAGCATTGGTTAATATTTCACCCACTTCTTTCATGTCTGTAACCACGTCACCTTCTTGATACGCTACCTTAAATCCACCGCCTAAATCAATGATTTCCAGGTCTTTAAAACTGAAAGCCATCTCCAAAATTGCTGATGCAGCCTTCGTAAAAGCATCCGCATTTTTCACGTCAGAACCCGTGTGTTGATGTAAGCCAATGATTTTCATATCGTACTTTTCCACAATCGCCAAAATCTCATCTTTTTGATGAATTGAAATCCCAAATTTAGATTCTGGATGAGCCGTCATAATCTTCTCATTACCTCCACCAAAAACGTGCGGTTTCAAACGAATTAAGGCTCCTTTTGTGTTGCCAAAACGTTGCCCGAATTTTTCGAGAACGTCAAGATTATCCAAATTGATGCGAGTTCCTAATTCTGCCGCCAATTCAATCTCATCAAAAGACACACCACTGGGCGTGAAAGTGATTTGAGAACCTTCAAAACCAGCCATCATTGCCAAGCGTAATTCTTCGGGCGAAACCACGTCAATCTCAACGCCATGCTTACGCATTAATTTTAAAATCGCTAAATTGGTATTTGCTTTGCAAGCGTATTTTATTTTTAGATTAACATTCTTAAAAGAATCACGGAGAATGGAAATTTTTTCGATAATTTTGTTAGCATCGTAAACGTACAGAGGCGTTCCGAATTGTTCGGCTAAATCTGTGAGTGGAATGGATTGAATGTGGTAATACATGGATTCGATGTTTGTAATTCGATGTTCGATGGTCGGAAGTAGCTCTTAAACTAATCCATTAAATTGTTACAAAGATAAGCCCAAACCAATCATCCAACCTTGTCAATAAACTAATTATTTCCAAATGAAAAAACTATTATCGCCGTTGTCTGTGTCTCCACAGACGACTTTATCACAATTTTTACTATTGATTATTTGCTCATTTTTCACAAACGCCCAAATAAAAAATGGACCGATGGTTGGCTATTCTGAAATGAAAGAAGTTATGTTATGGGTTCAAACTGAAAAAGCTGCCAAAGTAAAATTTAATTATTGGGAACAAGATACACCTACTAAAAAAATGACCACCGAAGAAGTTTTAACCACAAAAAAGGATGGTTTCACGGCAAAAATTGTGTGCGATCAAGTGACGATGGGAAAAAAATATACGTATGAAGTTTTACTTAATAATAAAATCATTGCACGTGACTATCCACTTGCTTTCCAAACACAAGAACTTTGGCAATACCGCAAAGACCCCCCAAATTTTAAATTTGCTTTGGGAAGTTGCAATTATGTGAATGAAACGGAAACCGACCGTCCTGGAAATGGCTATGGTGGACATAACGAAATTTTCAAGTCTATTTACGACAAAAAGCCCGATTTCATGATTTGGGGCGGTGATAATCTCTATTATCGTGAGGCAGATTGGGGTACTCGCACGGGCATGATTCACCGAAATACGCACTCTCGTAATGTACCTGAAATGCAAGCACTATTAGGAAGTATTCACCATTATGCCATCTGGGACGATCATGATTTTGCTAATAACGACTCCGACCGTTCTTTTGGAAACAAGGATATGGCTCTGGAAATGTTTAAATTATTTTGGGCAAATCCCAATTTCATTTTTAAAGACGAAGGTTGCACGGGAACATTTCAATGGGGAGATGTGCAATTTTTTATGATGGATGACCGATGGTTCAGAGCCCCCGATGATGATCATAATCCGAACCGAGATTTTTTTGGCAAGAAGCAATTAAATTGGTTAATTGATGCTCTCACGAGTAGTACAGCCACTTTTAAGATAGTTGTTTCGGGCGGGCAAATCGTGAATCCTGCAAAAGTTTTTGAAACAATGGCTAATTATGAAACCGAAAGAGATGAATTGTTAAAGAGAATAACGGATGCAAAAATCAAAGGCGTAATGTTTGTAACGGGCGACCGCCATCATTCAGTTTTGCAGAAATTAGAGCGTTCGGGAGCCAATTATCCTTTGTATGATTTAACGGTTTCGCCTTTCACCGCAGGACCCGCAAAACCAATCAAAGTTGAAGAAAATTCGCCAGTAGTTGAAGGAACATTATTTACTGAAAGAAATTTTGCAATTTGCGAAATTTCAGGACCATTGAAGGATAGAGTTTTGAAAATTGGTATTTATGACTCAAAAGGCGAGCAAAAATGGATGAGAGAAATTAAAGCAAATGAATTGAAATAAATTTGCCATAACTGTTTAATAAATAAAATTATGAATTTAACATACGAAGGAGAAATAGAGTTTTACAGCATTGACGATTGCGATGTAATCGAACTCAATAAATACCTCATGCCCGTTGAGTGTGGAACTTCCGCAACGGGTTTTCCAAGTCCAGCGGATGATTATGTGGATATGATGCTTGATTTGAACGATTTTCATGGCATCAAAAAACACACTTGCTACTTGGTGGAAGCCCGTGGCGATTCTATGATTGATGCTGGAATTACTGACCGTGATATTCTAATTGTTGATACGACACTCGATTACCGTGAAAACGACATCGTTATTTGTAGTTTAAACAATTTTTATATGGCAAAAATAATCAAGAGATTTCAACATAAACTGTTTTTAATGTCTAAAAATCCAAATTTTGAACCCGTCGAAATTCAAGAAAACGATGATTTTAGGGTATTTGGTGTGGTAAAAGGTCTAAGCCGAAAATTTCGATGAGCAAATGGTTTGGCTTGGCAGATTGCAATAATTTTTATGCCTCGTGTGAACGAATTTTCAACCTTTCAGTTCGTGACAAACCCGTTGTTATTCTTTCTAATAATGACGGCTGCATTATTTCTCGTTCGCAAGAAGCGAAGGATTTGGGTGTACCGATGGGAGCAGCTTTGCACACGATAAAACCATTAATTAATAAACATAAAATTGAATTTTTTTCCAGTAATTATACACTATACGGCGATATTTCTGCTCGAGTAATGAATGGATTAAATGACCTTTGTCCAGCCGTTGAAGTTTACAGTATTGATGAAGCCTTTTTAGATTTAAGCATTATCCCAGACGATGAACTTTTTGAATTTGCGGTTAATGTAAAAAAGAAAATCGCAAAATGGACAAAAATTCCTATTAGTATTGGCATTGCTCCCACAAAATCATTGGCAAAGTTAGCCAACCGATACGCCAAGAAAAATTTTAAGGAAGTAGGTGTTTTTGTGATAGATTCAGAAGAAATTTTACTGAAAACATTAAAAGAAACAGCCATCGAAGACGTTTGGGGTATTGGTCGCAAACACGGCAAGTTCCTCAAAGGAGAAGGAGTAAACACAGCTTACGACTTCACACAATTACCCGAACATTTCGTTCAAAAACGTTTCTCAATCGTTGGATTAAGGCTTTATAAGGAACTCAAAGGACAATCATGTTTAAATTTGACCGAATTTATTGAGAAAAAGAAAGTTATTCTTCATTCACGATCATTTGGGAAATATGTTCAATTAATTAAAGATTTGGAAGAAGCCGTTACCACTTTTGCCAACAAATGTGCTGAAAAATTGCGTTTGCAAGATTGTTGTGCCTGCACGGTGAGCGTGTATATCCGAACTAATCCATTCAGCAATAAACCGCAATACTACAATGGAATCACCATGAATTTTGATATTCCAACCAGTAGTACGCTTGAAATTCAACGGAAAGTTTTGTGGGGGTTGAAGCAAATTTTTGTTCAAGGCTATGATTATAAAAAAGCGGGTGTTTCTGTAATGGGAATCGTTGGAAAAAACGAAATTCAAGGAAATTTATTTGTGCCAGAACCAGACATCAATGCCCAGAAAATTAGTACTTTAATGGATAAAATTAACGCAAAATTTGGAAAAGAAACCGTCAAATTTGCCATTCAAGGCACAAATAATATTTGGAAAGGTAATGCCAGTAAAATTAGTCCAAAATATACTACTCTTTGGAAAGATTTACTGCAAGTAGAATAAATTAATGAAATTATTGTACGTCTTTACTTGAAATTTTATTTCAAAAATATATAAATTTTAAGCTGAAATTACATTGATTAACAAGAAGCTAAGTTCAAATATGCCTCATTCAATTTTTTTGAGTATATTTACATATTCCTTACCAACGAAAACCACATTATTGCATGATATTAGCCAAACCAT
>JANXML010000003.1 GCA_025354645.1 Arcicella sp.
AATGGTTCTTTGGTTGGTTACGGCGGAGATTTGTGGCGTAAAAAATGGCTTTTAGAACACGAAGCAAAAGTTTTAGGAAATTATCAGATTAGTTTATTCTAAAATCAGGCTAATACAACTATAAGTCAGAATAACGTTACCATAATGAAAAATAGGTTAATATATTCGTCCCTACACAAATCATGATATAATATTTTTCAGTAAAACCAAAAAATAACTCTTATGAAAACTCTTATCAAATGTTTACTTATAGTATTGCTGTTTTCAGCAATAATTCATCAGAACAAAGCTCAAAATTTAACCATTTCCGAAATCAATAAAAAGTTAGGAAAAGGAATGAATATGGGCAATATGTTTGAAGCATCGCCACTCGAAACATCGTGGGGAAATCCCTTTCAGAACGATTATTTCGAGCGAATTGCGGGTCTGGGCTTCAATTCTGTACGTATTCCCATTCGTTGGGATTTGCCCGATCGTGCCTCTCAAACGTCTCCCTACACGGTTAATCCTGTATTTTTGGCAAGAGTAAAAGCGATCGTGGATAATGCCATCGCCAATAAACTCTTTGTGATTATCAATATGCACCATCACGAAGAAATTTTTACCGATCCCGAAAAAACAAAACCCCGTTTTCTGAGTCAATGGGAGCAGATCTCCACGTTTTTCAAAGATTATAATCAATCATTACTCTTTGAAATAATGAACGAACCGCACGATAAACTCACGCCAGAACTGTGGAATGTTTATATGACTGACGGTTTAAAAGTTATCCGAAAATCAAACCCAACTCGAGCAGTTGTGATTGGTCCAGGTGAATTTAATAGCTTGGGAGCTTTGCCTAAAATTAAGTTACCCGACGATAAAAATATCATTCTTTCCATTCATTATTATAATCCATTTCAGTTTACACACCAAGGAGCTGATTGGATTGGAACCCAAGCAAATGATTGGTTAGGCACAAAATGGGAAGATTTGGAGGTCGAGCGAAACCAAGTAGAATCTGAATTTAGTTACCTCAAAACCTTCCAAAAACAAACGAATATTCCAGTAAATATCGGTGAATTTGGGTCGTATTCAAAAGCAGATATTGCCAGTAGAAGTAAATGGACTACATTTTTGGCTCGTTGGTTTGAACAACAAGGCTACAGTTGGAATTATTGGGAATTCAGTGCTGGCTTCGGAATTTATGACCCCACAACGAGTACTTATAAACAATTTTTGGTGGATGCCTTAATCAAAAATCCATTGCCCGAAGCTCAAAAACTGCCTACAAAAGAACTTTATAAGAGCAATTTTAGTAATGGAACCGATGGTTGGAGTGTTTCGGTTCAGCCAGGTTCGCTTGCTAATTTAACCAACACTTCCAATTTGATAATTGATGTGAAAACTGCCGTTTCAAACTCGTGGCACGTGCAGTTGAATAAGTCGAATTTTACCCTCGAAAACAAGAAAAGATACTTGGTTACAATTCGTGGTTTTGCGGATAAAAATGTGGGAGTTTCTAATTATATTGGACGTTCATCGGGCGATTATGCCAGTTATTCGGGCTATCCACAATTGACTTTCGGAACGGATGAAAGAGATATGACTTATACCTTCACCATGACACAACCCACTGATAATAAGGCACGTATGAGTTTCGATATGGGTTCGACTATGGCAAAATTTACCATTACGAGTATTAAATTAGAAGAGATTTTAGAGACGGTGGCAGTGATGGTTTTGGGAAATCAAGAGGATGAAAACGATACAACAATTATTGCCCCAAACCCAACGGGAGGTATTTTAAGAATTGAGAATTTAAACAAAATAAATACCCTTGAAATGTTCGACGTAACGGGTAGAATTTTCTTGGAAAAAAACGTCAAAGGTCAAAAAACTATCGAACTTGATTTAAGCGACAAATCGGAAGGAATGTATTTCCTAAAACTAAAAGGCGATAAAAGAGAATTCGTGCGGAAGGTAATGAAGAGATAGCTCGTTTTGTGGAGAGACGGGCGATTTTACCCATCTTCAATTATTCTGAATCAATAATCGGGCAGTTGAATTTGCCATATTGATTTTGCCACCTTGATAAATCACTTTCTTTGCCCTTGCCGCATTTGTTGTAACATTTATCTGGTGTCCACTAATAATTACATCATCCGTTATGGTAGGGACTCTTGCACAAGACCACGTAGAAGGAGATTCCCAACTTCCATTGGCAATTGATTTCATCAGGCAACAACTTGTATTAATCGTAACCGTTTTGGTATTCGTATAACTCGCAACTCCACTGGTTGTAACTTTCACTCTATAAACTCCACTCGTTGCTGTTTTATAGTTCAAGGATGTTTCTCCACTTATATCAACGCCATTTTTTTGCCATTGTAAAAAACTATAATTACAACCATTGGTTAAAGTCATTCTCACGGTATCTCCTTGACAGACCGTTGAATCAGTTGTAGCTACCAATTTAGGGATTACGGTTTGAGAGGTTGCTACATCTAATATAATTGAGTCGGTTTCAGCATAGCCAGTACAATTTTTCCCAAAAATTGCAACCGTATATTTTCCAGTTTGTGTTGCCAAGTATTTAGGCAAAGTAGCCCCACTTATAGGCGAGCCATTACGTTTCCACTGGTAGGTAAAATTATTATCATCGGGTACTCGAATAGTATCACTAATTGTAGTAGAACAATAAAATTTAGTTTGTTTTACTACACCTGCATAAATCTGTGGACATACTTTTCTAATTATATTTGGATTATTGTACTTTATATAAATTACCCCGTTATTGCCAGAAGTTGCAAACATAGAAGGAGGTTGACAATACGTTTGAGGGTAATTTTGATTATAATTAGTTGGACATTGATAGCTAAAATTTGTTTTGATTTCTACTCCATGTGGATTTATAGTAAATACTTTACTGTATCCAGAACGGTTATTATTTGATTGTGTATTACAAAGTATATTTCCATCAGGTGTTTTTTCAAGAATGGATATTGAAGCCGAAGATGCTTGAAAAATATTAAGGGGTTGTTTAGCCCATGCCGTACTACCATCAGAAGAATTTAATTTACAGAAAAAACCAGTTATAGTGTAACCAATATAATCAACTGTAAATAAGTTAGTACCAGTTTGATTTGCAAGAAGTCCAGAAATAAAATTGCCAGATTCATTTGGTAATTTAACGAATGAACAAGCTACTCCAAATGGGCGATCAGTATAAAAATCTCTTCTCCAACCAAACACTCCAACGTTTGAAAATTTGAATAATCTATCATGAATCACTCCACTGGAAGGATTCGGGAAATCGCCATCGGCTGAACCACAATCACCCAAAATATAAAAGGCGTTATCGACAGTATTGAAATAAGCGTCCCTTGCTAAATCATCTCCTGTTCCTCCGTAATTATCTGAACTAATCAACGTTCCGTCAGGATTGATGAAGCAAATCCACAAATCTTTTAAGCCTTTATTAACGGACAAATCTCCATTATTTGATTTTGAATAACCCGAAATAAGATATTTGGAATTACTGATAGATAGACTTCCTTCATCGTCAGAAGAACCACCGTAAGCCCTTTTTTGAGTAATTGATAAAGAAACTCCTTTTGTGATTTTCAAAACCCATGTATCAATCCCACCTTTAAATCCTTGATTAAATACACCATTTTGAGAAGTTGTAGTCAAACAAACCAATGATTCTGTGGATGAAATCGGTTCTAAATTTTTAAAATTTTCATCTGCCGAACCTCCTAAATTTATTTTCGTCAAAGTGCCAATTGAAGACAGATGCACAAGCCACAAATCTTTTCCTCCTTGATTTCCTACACCAAAATTTGTGGTTGAATTTGAACTTAAAAGCACAATCAAATCTCCGTTAGCGTTGAGTTTCATACTTTCTAAATTGTCATCGCCCGTTCCTGATAAACTTTGCTGCCATTGAATAACGCCCGAAGCATTCACTTTTACAATCCAAGTATCAGAACCTCCATAATAATTTGTTAGGGAAGTTTGAGCAGCACCTGCATTTACTCCCATGACATAGCCACCATCAGAAGTTTGTATTAAGGTTTTGGGAGAAAAAGGTAATGAAAATTCTAATATTCCTGCTTCGGAATACTTGCTTGTCAGATTATTAGTAAGACCAATAACGCCACCATCAGCAGTTTTTTGGATTGAATTAAAACTTCCACTCGCAAACCAGCCAACGTATCTTTCAGGTGGATAAGTTGGGATTTGAGAAAATGAGAAAAATGAGAGTAAAATGAGCGATACGGAGAGTAGATTTTTTTTCATTAATTTGGCGATTTTTTGAAATGTAAAGTTACTGATATTCTGCAATGAGATATAACCATTTAATAGAAAAAAAGAGGTTCATTAATAATATTTTCTTTCAAAATTATTTCTTCTCGGCATAATTTTTGCTCCACTAAACTCAATAACATTTTCCTAATTGCCAAGTAGAGGTATTTTATCTTTTTCCTTGATAAAATAAATAGTTACCAGTTTTGGTATCTATTAAACCTAAGTTTTAATCAAAATCCTTACTTTCTTAAAACAATTTAACATTAATTCTCAGCTTACCTTATATGCATTGGTTAATGAACACACTTTTCTATTTCCGTTTTTCAAGAACAACGTTCGCTTGTTTTTTAAGTATCCTTTTGCTTTTTATCAGTAATCAAATCAAGGCTCAACTTACGGTTTCTGCGGTAAAAGATACGGTTTCAACGTGTCTGAAAGCTAATTTCAAAATCAAAATAAATACTAATGCACCCACAGGAGCAACTTTTTCTTGGAATGGTCCAGATGGCTATGTTTCAAACGAACAGGATGCTTCAATCAATAATTTAACGCTAAGTGGCAAAGGAGTTTATACCGTCACGGTTAAAAGCGGCGGGCAATCCGCCACAGCTACTTCATGCGTAAAATTGAATTCTATTTCAGTAGCTCAGATTGGCGGTTTTACTGATATTTGCGTAGGGCAAAATTTGCAACTAAGAGATATTGAAGATAGAAGTGGTAAAGAACAACCATTGGCATATTTCTGGTCTGGACCCGATAATTATACATCTACCGCTGCAAGCACTAATATTCCGACTACCGAAGATTTAAGGCAATTGGGGAAATATAATTTGACGGAAACTTTTGATAACGGTTGCATGGTTACAGCGAGTTTAATTCCAACGATTACTAAATGCCTAAGTATTGGTAATTTAGTTTGGCAAGATATGAATAATGACGGCATTAATAATAATGGAGAATCGGGTTTAGGAAACGTTACGGTAAGGTTATTTAAAGCAAAAATCGAAGGCGGAATTCCTACTAATATTCCTGATGGAGCTGCCATTCAAACGACGACGACTGATGCCATAACGGGCAAATATACTTTCATAGATTTAGTCCCAAATTCATACATTGTGGAGATTGATACTCCTTTAGGATATTCATCGAGTGTGGGCGTAAATGGTTCAACCACAGGGGTTTATGAACCTTCAAACAAGGCAAATGACAACATAAATGATGATGATGATGGAACGATGATTGCGGGACAAAAGATTAGAACAAACTACATTACGTTGTCTAATTTTGGTGAACCGCAGAATGACGGTGATACAACCAATGGCACAACAGCGGACAAAAATTCAAACCTAACGATTGACTTTGGCGTGTACAGAATTCCCGTTCCAATATGTTCAACTGAACCAAAATGCAGTCCATTATTAGTTCGTAAAATAAATTGAAAGATGGCACGCAGATGACGCAGATTTTCAAACGCAGATTCTCGCAGATTTGTCTTGTAATTTTTTTTACCCAGTTTAGCATTTGGGAGAAATTTTATCAAATGAACATATTGCGTTTAAATTTACAAATTCCTTAAAAAAATCTGCGAAAATCTGCGTTGCCACTGGCATCTGCCTCATCTGCGTGCCAACATAATCTTAGTGAATCGTTATTCCTGTGATTCTTCTAAACAAATCCACGGCGTATAAATCTGACATACCTGCCACAAAATCTACAACTGACTGAACATCGGTATATAAACTTTCTTGTTTGATGCTGAATTGCTTGGGAATGAGTTGTAATAATTTCCCCGATTTTGAACGAGATGGATGCAAAACTGCCGTCACGAATTCGTTCAATAAGGCTCCAATAACATTATAGCCCGCAATTTCAATTTCAATGACGGACTTGTGATTATAAATTTCACGAACCGAAATATCATCTACTTTTTGCAAATAAGCCTGCGTATGAATGTCCAACATATCAATAAGCGATTTATTTAACTCCCCCGAAAGTATTTCTCGCTCGTGGGTCATAAACGCATCCGTACATTGTTTTGAAAGTAAGTTTATGAGCATCGCACGCAAAAAAGCCAACTTTTCGTTGTTGTCAGTAATTCGTGGTAACTTACTCTCTGTCAAGTATTTATAAGTCGTTTCATCTTTTTCCCAGAAGGGTAGGAGCAAGTCCAAGACTTGTTGCACCGTCAGAATTCTGAGGCGGTGGGCATCTTCCAAATCTATAATTCTGTAACAAATATCGTCTGCTGCTTCCATCAAAAACACAAAAGGATGTCGGGCGAAAGTGTTGCGTTCATCATCTAAGGCTTGAATGTTAAGTTCATTGGCAACTTTACGATAAACTTCTATTTCTGAATCAAAAAATCCAGATTTCTTCGTACCAATTAATCCCGTTTTTTTATTAAATCCATTGGTAGAATCGGTCGGATATTTCACGATGGTTGCGATGGCGGTGTAAGTCAGTTTATGACCGTTTTGATCGTTCGTCAAAATACGAAAAGCATTAGCATTTCCTTCAAACTTTCGGAAGTCATTCAATTGATTTTCAGAGAGTTCTGCCTCCAAAGTATCTTTTGTTTCGTCCGTAAGATTATCAAAATAATTCCGAATTGCCGATTCTCCCGAATGCCCAAAAGGAGGATTTCCAATATCGTGAGCTAAGCAAGCAGTGGCAATAACGGTGGGTAAATCATACCGATAAAACTCATGAAAATCAGGGTTTTCTTCGGGATATTTTTGAGATAATTTCACACCAACGGCTTTTCCTAATGAACGTCCAACGGAAGCAACTTCGAGACTGTGAGTCAAACGATTATGCACGAAAATTGGACCTGGAACTGGAAATACTTGCGTTTTATTTTGCATTCTTCGGAACGGCGAAGAGAAGATAAGTCGGTCATAATCACGCAAATAGGCGTTGCGGATAAGGTCGGCTTTTTCAGTTTCGTAACGATTTTCTGCTCCAAGCCGTTTGCTGGTGTAAAGTGTTTTCCAATTCATGAATGATAATTTATTTAGGTCAAATTTATGATTTATGACGGCTAATTTCTAATTTACGGAAGAGAATTTTTAAAGCGGGTACGAGGTTACACAGAGCCACAGAGAAGAAAACTGAGAGCCACAGAGAATTACTTTTATTTAACTTTGTGGTTCTCAATTTTTTAACTCTGTGGCTCTGTGTCACCTCGTATTCGTATCAATCAATTATATCATGAACCACAAAAATAAACTCAACCTCTTCGATACCGTCATGCTCGTGGTAAGTCTCATCATTGGTATGGGAATTTTCAGAAACCCTGTTGAAGTTGCCAAAACCGCCCAAATTCCTTCAATTTTCTTTTTAGCCTGGATTTTGGGGGGATTAATCAGTTATTTAGGCGGATTAACTTACGCTGAAATTGGCTCTCGCTATCCCGTGAAGGGCGGTTTCTACAAAATTTTCTCTTACTGTTACCACCCCGCTTTTGCTTTTATGGTTAATTGGATGATTGTGATTTCCAATGCGGGTGCTGTATCGCTGGTAACATTGGTTGGGGCGGAATATATCAACCCAATATTAATGCCCGAATCATTACAAAATCCTTTGGGAATTAAAATTACTTCGATTGCAACCATCGTGATTTTATACGGCATAAATTTCTTGGGAATCCGCCTTTCTGCCAAAACGCAAAATGTACTTTCCATGATAAAAATCGTCTTGATGGGGCTTTTGATTTTAACCATTTTTGGTAATCATGAAACTCCGAAACCTTCAACTAATATGGTGGTTTCTACTTGGGAAACTGCCGATTATTTCAAAGCCTTAGCCCTCAGTTTTATTCCCATTTTCTTCACGTATGGCGGTTATCAACAAACGATAAATTTTGGAACAGATATTAAAAATCCCTCTAAAAACACCCCCAGAGGCATTTTTATTGGTTGTGGGATTGTAATGGTTTTATATTTAGCAATAAATTATGCCTACTATAATGTCTTAGGAATTGATGGAATTGCCAATTCAACCTCCTTGATTTCAGATTTGGCGAAGGTATTTTTTGGAGAAACAGGTTCAAAAATTACGTCAGTTTTGCTTTTTATTTCCGTTTTAACGTTCGTAAATTCTTCCATGCTCACAAATCCACGAGTGTATTATGCGATGGCGGAGGATGGGGTTTTACCCAAATTTTTCAGTAAAGAAAATGACAAAACGCAAGTACAAGAAATTGCCTTGACGGTCTATGCAAGTTTCTTGATTTTAATACTTTTCTTCGCCGATTCCTTCAAAGAATTGTTGAATTATGTAATGTTTTGCGACTCAATTGGGATGATTACTTCGGCTTTTACGATTTTTATTTTACGTAAAAAAATCCGTGAAAATGTTGAAAATCTTTATATGATTGGCTTTGGGAAAGTGCTTTTTCCCGCCATTTTTATCATTACTTATACGATGGTTGCCATAGCCTCTTTATACAGTAATGCCGATAATTTACCAACCGCAATTGGGTTGTTTTTGGGAGGTTTTCCTTTGTACTATCTCATCAAAAAAATAATGCCTTCACATGAAATATAGGCTTAAATTGTGGAAAAATGGAACGCAGATTACGCAGATGCTTCGCAACGCAGATTTAAGAAGATTTTAAAAATAAATATTTCTTTATTGGCAAATTAAATAAACCCATATTTATCCAAAATTAGGAAATAATAAAAAAGAAAAATCCTTTTAAATCTACTTTGCGAAGCATCTGTGTCATCTGCGTGCCATTTTAGGTGAGTTTCCGACAAACAATTATGATCTTCTGATTTTGGGCATCCGTTGTGGCAAAAAGATATTTATCTCCACCATCCGATAATTTTAATTTATCTCGAATTTGTTGTACCGTCAACGGGAAATTTCTAATGGTGATGTTCGCTTTTTTATCCGTCAGATATTTCGATATTTCTTTCTTATCTAACTTACAAACCGCAACAATTTTAAAAGTTCGTCCTTGAAAATCTTCCACTAATTTTTCGGAAGAATAAAGATGACTATGCGGTGCAATCTTTTGTAAATCAAAGTGTTGAGCAACGAATCTGAATCCTCCCGCTTTCATAATGGCAGCATTTGGTTCATATAAATATTGCTTGGGTGAACCTAATTTTATACTTGCATTTTTTTCTTCTGATTTTGTAAATGAGAGGGTTGTTGAATGTTGTTTTGTCAGATTGACAGCGATTAAAATTACTTCTATCGCAGGATTTTTTTGTAAAAGAAACAGTACCTCTTTCACCTCATTCTCAACTGCCACTACATACACCTTAGAGACATATTCCAAATCCAATATTGCCAAATCAATATCTAACATAGGTGAGGCTTTTAAAAGAATATTATCTGTATATTTTAATAATAACTCCTTGATTGCTAAGATGTTAGGCTCGCAATTTTGTAGTCTAACAACTTTGCTGCCAGTATCATCTCTGCGGTGTGGGTCGAGGTAAATCCATGTGTTTCCCCTTTTTCCCTTAATCTCTAAATCTCCTAATTTCTCAACCGAATTTCCTTCCACGAACTTTACATGCTCAATCCCCAATTGCTTAAAATTATGCTCAGTAACGTTCAGTAAATCAACATTTTGCTCAAAATAAAAAGCTTTTGTGAAATTTTTACTCATGTATGCAATATCCACACCCATGCCACCAGTGAGGTCGATAAGCGTTTCACCATTTATTAGACTTGCCTTGAATTTTGCGGTATTTTCGGAAGAACATTGTTCAACAGAAATCATTTTTGGAAAGATAATCTCCTCATTTTCAACCCATTCTGGAAGTTTTGATTTCGCTTTTTGACGTGCTTTTATTTGTAAAACTAATTCAGGAATATTGAGATTTTGATATTTTTTTGCCTGTAAAAGAAGAGTTGTTACTTCATCGTTTTGATGAGATTTGATGAAGGATTTTTCGGCTTCAGAGAATGATTGAATCATTTATTTTCGGTTAAATCATAAGCCAATTTATCAAATTCAACCATGATAATACCCTTATTTGGGTTATCTAAACGCATAATTAAAGAAGTAAATATAGTTTCATCATTTTCAGGAATTGGCAAATCCAATTTCATGAAATTCATACCTTTGTAATGATGAAACCAAGTATTGAATTTTCTAAAACGAATTGCTTGTTTATTATCAGATGAGTCACAAATATAAACAACTATATTTCTTTTATTCGTAAAGAAATCCTTGAAAATAAGTGCGATTGTATCAGGTATTTTTTTATCTAATGGAGGATTTTTACCTGTATTGTTTTCAAGAATAGCGATGATAAACTCAAAAGTGAAATCTTTGAAAAAAGGGTCAGTTTCCCATATATATCCAGATGGAACAAATTTTATTTCGTAACGAATTTCGTACTCTGTTTTAAAGATGTAACTATTATTTACTCCTCCTTCAAATTCAAAGCTGTAAACTTCAAATTCTTTTAAATAATCAGTCATTTTTACGATTTTTATTGAACTGTGCCACCTTTTTTGCTTTTTCTAATTCTTCTAATCTTCTAAATGCTTCCTGCATTTCAGGACTGTTTTTATAATCTTCAACAGCCTGTGCTTGAATTAACTTCTTGTTATCCAGCATTTTACGGAACAATGCCGCACCTCTTAATCTTGGTTCTGTTTGTGTTTCCATGATTTTAAATGTTTTTTCTATAACAAATTTAACCTTTCTTTCATTCCCTCGCAAATCATTATAAAAGTTCTGTCAAACCCGCCGTGTAAGCCAAATTCGCCAAAGCTTTTTCATATTTACTCTTCAAAGATTCTACTTTCGTTCTCATTTCAATTAATTTGCTCTCTCTGGAATTTATTAGAAATAAGGTGCTTTCACCCACATCAAATTTGCGTTGTTCTGCCCGAACCAAAATTTCTTGATTTCGAGTGGCATCTTCTTGAATTTTTAATTGTTTCTCATAATTCCGAACCTCATTATAAGCGGCGTAAACGTCATTTAAAATTTCTCGACGAGTTAAATTCAAATCTAAGCCCGTTGATTGTTGCTTAATTCTGACTTGTTGTAATTTACCCCGTTCTTTTCTCAAAAATAAAGGCATTGCAAATTCAAAGCCTAATTTGTGATTATCAATCGAAAAAGAATTCTTATTATCATAAATGGGTTTATTCACAAAACCATCAGCAATGAAATTAAAATTGGCATTAAAAACAGGTTTTAACATTTCTTTTCTAAATCTTTCTTCAATCTGTAACTGGTCAATTTTAACGTTAAGTTTCTGTATTTCAGGATGTTGTAATTTTGCCTTATTGATTAAAGCCAATAAAGTTATCTCATCAACTTTGCGAATTGGAGCGATGGGAGGAGCCGCATCTTCGGGCAATTCAAGCGGTGTTTCATTACTTGACCATAAATAATTAGACAATGCCAGACGATAATTTTGTAAGTCAATGATGGCTTGTTGAACCGCCACTTCACGGTCTTGCAACGTAATTTTTGCCTCAACGGAGTCAATCGTGGCTTGTTCGCCAACTCTTGCACGCTCCCGAGTAGCGATGAAACGTTTGTTTGCCAAGTCATACCCTTCTCTAATTAATTGTAATTGTTGATAAGAAAACCACCAATCCCAGTAACTTTTTGCGGCATAAAATACAGTAGAATTAATCAGTTTTTGACGTTCGGCTTCGGCATAATTTTTTCCTAATTGTGCTTGTTTCAAGGTATTACGTCTTGCATCAATAATCAGCCCTTGTCCGATTGGAACGCTTAAACCTGCCACCAAAAGTTGTGAAGATTCTTCCTCTAATAAATATTTGCCCGAATTTCTTTCGTATCCTACCTTAAAATCCACACCCGACCAAGTGGGAATTTTCAAGACATTATCCCAACGATTATAATAATCTATATCTTTAAAAGCCTTGCGGTCGAAATAGGAGGTAAGTTTTGGATCAAAAGCTCCTTTTGCTTGCATTATTTCAGCCTCTGCATCTCGTGGAAATAAATTCGCTTGCTTAACCGTTGGGTGATTTTTAAGAACCAAATTCTTGAAGTCTTCATAGCCAAAAGTGGTTTGGGCAAAAGTGGGTATAGTAGATATTATCAATAAAAATAAAAGCTTTACTGATAACTTTTTTATTGTATATTTTTTTGTTAATCGACTCATTATTAAATATTTATGTATTATTCTGACTGTTAAGCGACTGATTTGTATTTACTGCCAACTGCCCGCCAAAATCCTATTTCTCCTTCAAAGCCGCCTTCGGTTCTTTTTTCAAAGTAGGAGGGAAGGCATTGAGTTGCCGCCAGATTTCGTACCAAACAGGCACATCTTCCAGCATTACCCAACCCACAACACCCGAACCCATCCGTAATTGTTTGGGCCAAATTTGTTCACCTTTTCCAGTTTTTGGGGTGACTAAAAGTCGATATTCGCCTGTGCCATTATCCACTCGGTCAATCACTTTCACGATACCTCCAAAAGTTCCAACCGTTGCCGAGGGCCAACCCGAAAATACCAATGAGGGCCAGCCTTCAAATTGCAATCGCACCTCACGCCCTGGTTCAATTAAAGGTACGTCCATTGCTCTTACGTACATTTCAACCGCCATTTCAGGGGCTGATGGTTGCAGGGTTGCAATGGATTCTCCTTCTTTTATGGTTTCTCCCAAGCCCATTTTTAAAGCTCTCACGATGTAGCCTTCTTGGGGTGCTTTCACAAAGTATTGCCCTCTACGGATGTCCACATTAGTGATTTTATTTTGTAATTGGGATAATTCATATTCACCCGTTGCCAAGGATGAAAGGGCAGAACTTCGATCTGATTGTGCTTTTGCAATTTTCTCAGCGTATTCAGCATTAATCGAACTCAATTCAATTCGTGCATTAATTAATTCCTGCCTCGAAATCGCTAACTTATTTTGATTTGAAACCAATTTCGCTCTTACTTCTTGATACTTCAATCGTCGTGATTCAACTTCACTTAAAGATACCAACCCACCATTATTAAATTGTTCTTCACCACGGTCGAGACGGGTTTTGGCGATGTTCACTTGTACTTGTTCCGCCAAAACATCGGTACTATCCGCCGTCACTTTTGAATAACCTTGTTTAACTTTATTACGAGCTTTTTGAAGACTAAATTTGTTGTTTTCTTGTAAAGCAATTATCTGATTATCAAGCGATTGAATCTTTAACTGATAACTTTTAATAGCATCTTGTTTTGCCAGTAATTGTTCCTGCAAACGCTGTGGATATCGAGGGTCAAAATACTCATCTTTCATCTCGGAAACGATCATTAATGTATCACCTGTTTTCACTAAATCACCTTCTCGAACCAACCATTTTTCAATTTTTCCAGCAATAATATTCTGAATATTTTGGGGTCTATCCTTGGGTGTAAGGGCAGATACATCGCCTTTGCCATTAATATTTTGTTGCCAGGGAAGGAATAAAGTACAAAGCAAAACAATGAGAATTACCAACAACCACCGAGTCAAAATCACGGCGGAACGGGGCGTATGTAAAGTTTTAAGTGAATGCAAATCAAAATTTTCATTAATTTGCTTTGATACACTTTGGTTTGATATGTTTAACATATTTTTTTCGATGTTCGATGTTTGTTATTCGATGTTCGGTTCTCGATGTGCCCGACGCTACGGTTTGATGTTTGTTTTTCAATGTTCGTAATTCGATTTTACGAACATCAAACATCGAACAACGAAAATCGAAATCAATCCACAACTTCCTGAAAATCAAGGTTTTTGATTAATTCTTTATAACTTCCGTCCATCACTATCTTTCCTTCATTCAAAACAACCACACGGTCGCAGGCAGCCATAATCATGGGGTCATTTGAAATGGTTAGGAATGTCCAGGGGTTTGATTTATCGGTTAAAAATGCAATCGCACTCATGCGTTCTGATTTGTGCAATTCACGATATATATCATTAATCATTAATAATTTCGGTTTCTCAACGACACAACGAGCCACTGAGATTTTAGCAATAAAACTCTCAGAAAAACGCTTTCCCCCCGCAATCATTTGCGTTGTCAATCCTTCGTCAAGTTCAGCGATATTTTCGTTCATGTGGAGATTTTTTAACGCCCATTGCACATCCTTGAGCGTAATTCCCGATCTTCCCATTACGATATTATCAAGCATGGATCCGTCAAAAATCAAGTCGGTTGCTAAGTTTCTTTCAATGGCATCCCTAATTGAATTTAATTCTATATCCTTGATTGATAGATCATTATAAGAAATAGAACCTTCAAAATCAGTATAAATTGCTGATAAAATTTTCAATAAAGTTTCTTTTCCAGAACCGTTCGTGCCTGTGATGCAGATGCTTTCATTCGGTTTCACTTCAAGATTCAAATTATTCAATACATATTTTTTCCCATCAGCATATCGGTAACAAAGATTCTGAATTTTAATATCTAAACCATGATTTTCTTCGTGAAAATTGACTTGTAAACCGTGGTTTCTTTCGAGTGGTAAATCCGTAACGTGTCCCATTTTTTCGATGGCAGTTAATAAATCAAATACTGTTTCAGTTCCAGAAATCAACTTTTCAACGGAATTAACGACCAAAACGATAATAATTTCAGAAGCCACAAACTGTCCCAGAGAAATCTGTCGGTCGATGACTAAACTCGTCCCCAAAATCAATAATAAACCAGTAATGAAGGCTTTAAAGAATACGGCATTTCCGTAGAGATTTACTAAAACTTTATAATGTTTTGCTCTGTATTTCAGGTAATTATTCACCAAGTAATCCATTTTTTGCATCGGCATATTGGTCGAACCTGCCGATTTAAAAGCGTACAAAGTTCTGGCTATATCTTCCAACCATTGAGCAACTTTATACTTATATTTCGACTCTAACAAGCTGGTTTCCATACCTTTTGGAGCGTTGTAATAAATCACAATCGTAACAATTCCGATGGTCAAAAGCCCAAATGCAATGAAATAGGGATGATAAAGTGATAATAATATAATACCAAAAAGAATTTGAATAACGGCAGCCGTCATATCAATCAGCACCTTTGGTAAGGCTTTCTGAATATTGACAATATCGAAAAAACGATTCATTAATTCGGGAGCATACGAACCCAAAAGTGATTCGGATTTCACCCGAGGAATCCTATACGTAAACTCAAAAGCCGCTTTTGTGAAAACCCTGCGTTGAAGCACCTCCACCAACGTCAATTGATAAATTTGCATAATACCCGAAATTATTACACCCACAATCACAACGCTAATCAAAACATAGACCGAACTAAATGCCAATCCACCCGAAACTAAACCGATAATTGCCTGAATTCCAAGGGGTAAGGATAAACTAATAATACCAACAACGATAGCATAAATATAAATATAACCAATATCTTTTCGCTCAGGACGAAGCATTTTGAATAAACGTTTCAAAGGAGTCGTTTCCTCAATATTTGTACGGTCATTAATATTTTCAATTGGATAAACCGTCAAAAATTTTATCATTCCATTTTTTGAACTCTCTGGATTATTTTGGAGAGTAATTGGCTTGAAATTAGAATGCTCATCTATCTCTTTAAATGCTTGATTGTCAGATAATTGATAGAAAAATGGTTTCTTATTTTTGAGTAAATGTCCAGCAATAATTATCTTATTTTCTTCAAAAAAAACAATTGGATGTTGAGCATTTTCGAGTAACTGAGGAAAGTTTTCTTTGGAAATATAATTTTCGACAAGGAGAAAATTCTGTTTTCGGGCAGTTTGAATTAGGTCAGTTATAAACATTTCAAGCTCTTGGGAAGTATAATTTTTTACTCCCGAAAAGGCTGAATGTTCTATGAAATTATCAAACTTATCTCCGTAAAACTCGGTTAGTTTCTTGACAATAAGGCTTAACTGAGTAGATTGCATCGTTTAGGGGGAAAATGTGTCTGTTAAAAGTTTTATAAGTTCTGTAAAAGTAACAAATAAATTATTATTCTGGTTTTATCAGACACCTTAGAAAGACCTTATAAAATTATAATTGCCCCGTTTACTAATATTTAATGGAATCAAAATAATACTGTCAAAGTTTGTTTGTAAATTTATATCCTCATATTTACCTATCTAAACACTTCATTCAGAAACAAAAAGATTAAAATGCGTCAACGAATTTTCTTGAACTTTATAGTATTACTTTTTTTATTCTATTCCTTTGAAATACAGGCTTTTAGTAGAAATTCAGTTGATTCTATTTTGGTTAAAAATATCATTCGAAAAGCCATTGAAGCCGCCCCTTCTCACGATAAATCTTATTCAAATTATTCCGCCGAGACATTCATTCAAAATGCTGGAAAGTGGACAAGAATTCCCAATATTTGGAAATCTCTTTTAATAAACGAAGGAATTGAAGAAGGGTTAACGTATCAATCTGAATCTTTTGCAAAATTTTCTGTTGATAATTACTATGATTATCAATTTGATTATCAAGCATTTAGAAATAATTATCACGCCGAAGGACGCCCCGACAAATTGATAAATCCAAATTTCTATAAGCCCATTTTAGGAACAGGTGCCATTTCTCCGCTTTGTCCGAAAGCGTTTGATTATTATGATTTTGCATTGGTAAAAACGACCGAATTAGATAGCTTGAAAATTTATGAAATCAACGTAATTCCTAAAAACAACAATGATGAAAAAGTTTTTAGCGGTACGATTTCGTTAACGGATGATGATTATTCAATTCAGCATATTAATCTTTCTGTTAGGCATTATGCTATTGATTATCAGATAGTTATCAATTATGGAAAATATTTAAGTAAATGGCTTCCTGAAAAATTTAACATTAAAACCTCGGGTAGTCTAATGGGTTTTGATGGTGAATATCAGTATTTGGCAAAAGTATTTAATTACCAAAATTTAGGACCCGAAGAGGCAAAAAATCTTAAAAGACCTGACGAAAGTGAATTCCACGAAATTGTAAACATTCAAGAAAGAAATTTTGAAGTTCAACAATTTAAACAAGTACTGTCGGCGTTGGGAACAAACCTTAAAAATCAATGGAGCGATGCTAATATTGCCTCGGGATTGAAGCGTTATGATAAAATAATCGTGTCTAAGGAAGCCAATGAAAGAGTTAATAAATATTGGTCAGAATTGAAGCAATTTCCTGATTTTCAAATATTTACACCCGATTTGCCAATTACTGCAAAGAATAAAAACACCCTTCCTTCACAGCCCGATGAGTTTTCGACTTTTCGACAAGCCAATCAAAAATTCGGAATCAGTAGTATTTTATTCAGTCGTTCTTATTTTTTTGGAAGTACTGAAAGGGGTTTTTATCCTTACGAAATTTACTACAAATCTGCCCCCTTAGATTTTAATTATAATACCGTTGAGGGTTATGTTTTGAATACAGGAACAATATTTCGGTATCGTAAAAATCGATATGATTGGTGGGAAATTGATCCAACTTTACGATATTCATTGACTCAAAAAAGGTCGATGGGTATGGTAAAAATTCGTTGGAAAACCCAAAAAGAAGATTTCAGTGTATCGGGAGGAAAGTTCGTTTCGCAGTATAATGTTGATACGCCAATTGCTTTTGATTTAAACTCACTTTCTACTTTATTGTTAAAGAAAAATTACGTTAAAATCTATGAAAAAGATTTCATAAATCTTAGTTATAATGATCGGTTTTCCAACACTTTTGGCGTAAGAACATCCGTAGAGTGGGCGAGAAGATACCCACTTCAAAACACCATTGACCATTCATGGATTGACTTTGGAAATGCTGAATATATCCCCAATTTCCCTGCAAACAAAGAAACAGGTTCAACGGAGTTCAAAACCAATGATGCTTTTATTGCCAGTTTTCAATTAAATTATCGTCCATTTTTAAAGAAACAATATCGTAACAATATTCGATACGTGGATTTTGCTTCTTCGCCGTTCTTTACCTTCAAATATCGTGGGGCAATTCCAAAAATCTTTGGTTCTCAAATGGATTTCCATACAATTGAATTTGCGATTACCCACAATTTTCCATTGAGTATTAACACCAATTTCAACTACATCGCTCAAGCAGGAACATTTATCAATACTAATAATATGACCTTCGCAGATTTTAAGCATTTCAACGGAAATAATAACATGATTTCTATCGGTGATGCCCTCACGACGCATCGTTTAGTCGGTTTTTATGATAATTATGTTTGGGGAGCGAGTAAGAAATTGATTGACCAATATTATTATTCAACAAATGGTTCATACATTGATATTATGACGATGGTAGGCTTGCGTAAATTTGCTTTAACACAACTGTTTCCAATAAGACGTTTAGGGATTCGAGAAGAGCTTTTTGCCAATTATTTATACACCGCAAAAAATAACATTCATAACATTGAATTTGGGTACGGAATTGATGGAATTGCTCGAATTCTGCGAATTGAAGCGGTTTTTAATTATAATAATGTTGGCATTCCGAAAGCGAATAATGGCTTTGTAAATACGCAATTTGCTATTCGTTTGGCTTTGAATTCACGGGTGCGTGGAGGAGTTACGCCTGAGTGGTGAGATGATTTTATATGAACTTAGATTCGTCAGATTAACGGATTTATCTGATGGTAAAATCCTTAAATATATTCATCTGGCGAATCCAAATTCAGACTAAGTTGCATGGATAAATTACGAGTATGATTTTACACAATTTTTTTTGAACAAACAATATATTTTCATACTTTTATACAACAAATCAACTAACTGATAAACAAACGATTAGAAATAATAATTTGACAATTCAATGGCAAAATATAATCTTACCGTAAACGGAAAAAAATACAGTGTAGAAGCCGATTCAGACACGCCACTTTTGTGGGTAATTCGTGATTACGTAGGTTTGAAAGGTACAAAATTTGGTTGTGGCATGGCACTTTGTGGGGCTTGTACGGTACACCTGGACGGTCAGCCAGTTCGTTCATGCTCAACGCCCATTTCAACGTTGAAATCTTCTAACAAAATCACAACCATTGAAGGTATTTCTGTCAATACCGACCACGCCGTTCAGAAGGCTTGGATTGAAGCCCAAGTTCCGCAGTGTGGATATTGTCAGTCGGGGCAAATTATGTCGGCGGTAGCTTTATTGAAAGAAAAAGCCAATCCAACTGATGATGATATTGACATGGCGATGTCAGGAAATATTTGTCGTTGTGGCACGTATCCACG
>JANXML010000012.1 GCA_025354645.1 Arcicella sp.
TGTTTGAGCGAAGCGAGTTTCGGGATTTCTTGATTTTCTTTTGTTACTTTTCTTGTATCAAGACAAGAAAAGTAAAGCCATGCAAAAGGAAATTTTGTTATTTCGAGAAAAGCCAAATTAAATTTTTAAACATCTTCTTAATTATCTCTTAGATGCAATCATTCGTTCAAAAACACAGAATCCTTTTAATTCACCTTTCATTTTGGTGTTTATACTTTTCTTTTTTTTATTACCAAATTACATTTCCAAGAAGAGGAGAGGATGTCAATTATTCAAGGGCATTTTTTGATGCCTCAACCCATGTTATAATGATGGCAACATTGAGTTATTTGAATTATTTTTATCTACTTCCCCGATTTCTACTTCACAAAAATCTACTAAAATATTTGTTGGAATTCTTCGTCCCATTTTCAATTATTGTAACACTGCATATTTTGTTGAAAAGGCATATTTATGCGGATTTAGGCGAATCCAAAAGGTTTTTGCACGGTTCAAAATTTATTTTACAACATGCTTCCACCACCCTTTTTATCGCAATTTTCGTAGGAATGCTAAAATTTGCGGAAGATTGGTTAGAATTAGAAAACAAAAGAAAAGAACTTGAAAATGAAAAATTAACGGCTGAATTAACCTTTTTAAAGGCACAAATAAATCCTCATTTCTTATTCAATACCCTTAACAATCTTTATTATTTAGCCTTCACAAATTCACCAAATACTACCGAAGTGATTGCTAAATTATCCCAAATGATGCGTTACATGATTTATGATTCAAATTATGAAAAAGTGCTTCTAAGCAAAGAGATTGAATATATTGAAAATTATATTAGTTTAGAAAAATTAAGACTCAACAATCAAATTCCCATCAATATCTTTATTGAAGGTGATGTAAATCAAGTGAAAATTGTTCCGTTAATTTTGATTACATTTTTAGAAAATGCTTTTAAACATGGAGTCAGTAATAATTCCACAAATGCTTATATTTCTATAAATTTATCGGTTCATGAGAAAACGTTGATTTATATCGTAGAAAACAGTAAATTGGAAATCAATAATCATGAAAAATCTGGGATTGGTTTACAAAATGTGAAAAGAAGATTAGATTTAAGTTATCCTCAAAAAAGTCATTTAGAGGTAATTGATACAGAAAAATATTATAAAATCAATTTAACGTTGGATATTTCCTAAACCAACTTACACAAATGACTCCTACTTGCATTATCGTTGAAGATGAGCCTTTGGCTCGGAGTTTACTGGAAAATTATATTCAAAAAGTTCCGTATTTAAACCTAATTCAGTCGTTTTCCGACCCATTAAAAGCCTTAGAGTATCTTCGTGAAAATTCGGTTGACATACTTTTTTCGGATATTCAAATGCCAGAAATTACTGGTATAACTTTGCTCAAAGTTTTACAGAAAAAGCCATTAATTATTTTAACAACCGCTTATTCTGAATATGCCCTTGAGGGATATGAATTGGACGTTTTGGATTATCTTTTGAAGCCAATAACTTTTGAACGATTTTTAAAATCTGTTGAAAAAGCAACATTAAGATTAAATTCGACGAATGCTAAGACAGATCAAAAAAATATTCCCGAGATTGTGATAGGAAATCCTAATGCTGATGCTGTTCAACCTTTTATATTTGTAAAAGATGGCACAAAATTAGTGAAAATTAAGCTGTGCGATATTATTTACATTGAGGGCTTAAAAGATTACGTATCAATCCATACGTCAACCCAAAAGGTTGTCTCTTTGCAAACGTTAAAAGCACTTGAATTGCAATTACCAGAAAAACAGTTTATCAGAATCCATAATTCGTACATTGTGGCTTTGGAATGGATTGAGGCAATTCAACGAGAAAAAATTCAAATTGGCAAAGTTTTTTTGCCAATTAGTGATACTTACCGAAAAGCTTTCAAAAATTTTATCGAACGAAATTAATTCTCTCTAAATTATTAGATTATTCATCAATATTTTAACACTTCAACCAAATGAAAAAAAACAGCATTCTTTCTTTATTAATTTCCATTCTATTATGGTCAAATTCATATGCCCAATCGCTTAATACGGGAAAATGGATTACTCTTTTTAACAAAAAAGACCTATCTGGTTGGAAAATTTACGGAACCGAAAAATGGTACGTTGATCGTGGCGAACTCGTATGTGAAAGTGGACCAGACAAAGAATATGGCTATTTAGGAACTGATCAAAAATTCAAAGATTTTGAGTTGAGTTTGCAATTCAAACAAGAAGCAAATGGAAATAGCGGCGTATTTTTTCATTCCTCAATTGATGGAACAAAGATCACTGGTTGGCAATCTGAAGTTGCTCCTCCTGGTCATTGGACGGGTGGAATTTATGAATCTTATGGAAGAGGTTGGCTCATAAAACCAACTGATGAAAAGGACCAAGCCTTGAAAATGGGCGAATGGAATGAGATGAAGGTTAAAGTGGTTGGAAATAATGTCAAAACTTATTTGAATGAACAAGAAATGATAACTTTTACAGATGATAAAATTGGATCAATTGATGGAATAATTGCCCTTCAAATTCATAGTGGTGGAGGAATTAAAGTTAAATGGCGTAAAATTAAGATTAGACAAATAGGGATTTAAAAATACTTTTGAGTAAATTTTAAATAAGGTTGAAATTATCATGTAAGGTAATCTACAATTTCAAAACATAAAGAAAGCATCTGAGGTTTTAAAAGTAGGTGCTTTTTTTATCCCCAAATTTCAATTTTATTTATGTCAAAAAATGTCTTAATCGTAGGTGCAAGCTCAGGAATTGGCTTTGAAACCGCAAAATCCCTATTGTCCAAAGGGTACAATATTTTTTCTGCTTCAAGAAATCAACCAGACTTACCAGGAATTTCTCACTTAACATGGGATGCACAAAACCCTGATGCAAGTGTGTTTGCCTCTTTACCAGAAGAAATTCATGGGGTTATATACTGTCCTGGAACCATTAATTTAAAACCTTTTAATCGTTTAACTCAAGACGATTTTAAGAACGATTTTCAAATAAATGTTTTGGGGGCAGTTGCCATTTTACAAGCTGTACTCCCCAAATTAAAAAAGGCTGATGGTGCATCCATTGTGCTTTTTAGTACAGTCGCAGTAAAAATTGGCATGGGTTTTCATGCCTCTGTTTCAGCTTCAAAAGGGGCAATTGAAGGATTAACTTTATCATTGGCGGCAGAATGGTCTTCATCCAAAATTAGAGTGAATTGTGTTGCTCCTTCGTTAACGGATACTCCCCTTGCGAAAAATCTTTTATCAACGGATGAAAAGAAAGAAGCCTCCAATAAACGCCACCCAATTGGTAGATTTGGTACTTCAACTGATATTGCAAATATTACTGCTTTCTTAATTTCAGAAGAATCAAGTTGGATTACAGGACAAATTTTAGGTGTAGATGGCGGAATGGGTTCAATCAAAATGATGTAAATTAAAGCTCTTTTGAATACATTTAGGTAGTTCAATTAATTCAAAACCTTAGATTATCAGCCGTTCAAAAGATATTTGAATCATTTCATCCAAATATTGAAAACAGCATCAAAGTTTTATGTACTTTGGTGCTGTTTTTATATCCACTCATAAACAATCAAAACAAATGAGCATTCTATTATTTCTTTTTCTGTTTGGAATTATAGTTATTTATTTATCAGTTGAAATCGTAAATCAAGGCTCAGCTGCTGTTGTAACGGTTTTTGGTAAGTATAAACGGGTGATGTTGCCTGGTTTAAACTTTAAAATTCCTTTTATTGAATTTATTTTTCGTAAAATTTCTATCCAAAATCGCTCAATCGAACTCGATTTTCAAGCTATTACTGCTGACCAAGCCAATGTAAATTTCAAAGCAATGTTAGTATATTCAGTACTTGGGAGTGAGGAAGAAGCCATTAAAAACGTTGCTTTCAAATTCATGGATGAACGCTCCTTTTTGCAAGCACTCATTCGCACAGTAGAAGGCACAATTAGAGCTTTCGTTGCAACAAAAAAACAGGCAGAAGTATTGGCTTTGCGTGGAGAAATTGTTTTACATGTGAAGGAAGAATTAGATACAACTTTGGAGGCTTGGGGGTATCATCTAATTGATTTGCAATTAAACGATATTGCTTTCGATGAATCAATTATGCGTTCAATGGCACAGGTTGTTGCTTCAAACAATTTAAAAGCAGCCGCTGAAAACGAAGGTCAAGCATTATTAATTACTAAAACAAAAGCGGCGGAAGCAGAAGGAAATGCGATCAGAATTTCGGCAGAAGCAGAAAAAATTGCGGCTCAATTGCGTGGGCAAGGCGTTGCATTGTTCCGTGAGGAGGTAGCAAAAGGAATGGCAGAATCAGCTAAATTGATGTCTGAGGCTAATTTAGATGCTTCCTTAATTTTATTTTCAATTTGGACAGAAGCAATTAAACATTTTGCAGAACAAGGAAAAGGCAATGTAATTTTCTTAGATGGTTCAACTGATGGAATGGAAAAAACGATGAAAAATATGATGGGCTTGCAACAAGTAAATCCAGATATTCCTAAAAATAAAAAGTAAAATATTAATACTTCTTTCAATGGGGCATCGCTTAAAACGATGCCTTATTTATTTACCTTTTTAATAAAATTTCTCTAATTAAATCATATCTTTCTGCGGTTAGTAAATGTCCATTTTCGGGTAAATAAATAAATCTACGAGGAGCATTTACTAATACCGAATCCACAAAATGACCGTTTGAAGTATCAATTATCCAGTCTTTACCACCCTGTAAAATCGTTACAGGACATTTAATTTTTTCCCAATCTGGCAACATCTTTTTCAATTCTTCCATGTGGGTGAATTTTTCTTCGCTTGCTCGATTGACAAAGGATGGCAAGAAAAAACGAGCAAATTTTGTATTAACTGGTTTGGAAAACCACCAAAACTTTTCCTTACTCGGGTCACAAGCGGGGGCAATTAAAATTAAATTTTCGACTAAATCGGGATTATCTGCTGTAAGTTTTGCGGCTATGGCAGCCCCATAAGAACGACCTAATACGCTGACTTTTAGATTATTATGTAATTTCAAAAAGCCTTTTAATGAAAGTGCTTGTTGCTCAATAGAGGTTTCTTTTCCGATCGACTTATTATAACCAAGACGATCAGGTGCAATTATTTGGTATTTATTTAATAAAATGGAATCTTTGAAAAATTCTTTGTAGCCAAACCATGCACCAGGTGCACCATGAATCAATAGAAGAATAGGTTTTGTAGAATCGGCAGAATAGGCATAAAAAATTTCGTTTTTTGAAGTATTGGTATAAGCAAATGATGGTTTCGAGGAAGATTTTACATAATATTTTGAAACTTTTTTTTCACTCATTCTAAAACTTGGTAAACATGAGGAACAAAAAATGGCAAGGATAAAATAAAATAAAAATTTCATAAATTTGGTTTACAATTACAATCAATAAAAGATTCAAAAATCTATTCCACCAACCATATATCACTTTCTTTTAAATATAAAAATTTATCGTTCCAAATAACTCTACGCCAAATATCGTTCCCCCCCAAAACGTTTAATCGATTTCCCTTATCAATACTAACCTCAATCGGTGCAGCAGACGATGGCTCAGAATGCAATAAAACTGCGTCATGATTTATGATGCCTTGATGATATTTATCTGGAAGATTTAAGAGCAATCCAACCCCTAAAAGGTAAATAATTAAAAACACTTTTTGATTAAAATGGGTATAGTTGCTTTTGTATTTTTTAATGAAAAGTATCACAAAAATATAGATACCTAATATCATCAAAAGTGCTACCAAAAAGCCAGAATATTGTTTATAGAAAAGAATTAAAAAGTTAAAATCACTTAATTCATAACCTTTCAATTCATGGAGAGTTGCCAATTCATTGAGTTTTGCTAAAATTTTTTCACTTGGTGATAACTCATACGCTTTATTTAAAAAGTACAATGATTTTAAAAAGTCGCCCTTCTTTTCTTTTATTGAAGCTAATTTCAGAAAAAGCACTGTTGAAGGATTCTTTATTTTTTGGATGTTTTGCTCATAAAATAGTTCTGCGGCACTATAATTCTCAACTTTATAAAGTGAATCTGCTCTTTTTAAAATCTCCACATCACTCTGACTGTAAGCAAGTTGCAGAAAGGATAAATTAAGAATAAAAAAAAATATGATTTTTTTTAGATAGTATGCTTGCATCGTGTTTTTTAAAATCGTAGTTTTGCACCGCAATTAAGGAAAACAATTTGACATAAACAAAAGTAGTTTAGGTCGGTTTTAATTAAAAAAACAATGATTCCGTAGCTCAGTTGGTAGAGCAATACACTTTTAATGTATGGGTCCTGGGTTCGAATCCCAGCGGGATCACGAGTGTTGCTTCTTATTTAGTAACACTCCCTTCGTGTCAGAAGACACATTTTTATATATACAAACAGCGTTGCAAAACAAAGTTTGAAGATTCCGTAGCTCAGTTGGTAGAGCAATACACTTTTAATGTATGGGTCCTGGGTTCGAATCCCAGCGGGATCACAGAAAATCCTTCAAATCAATAATTTGAAGGATTTTTTTGTGGAAATCTCAATGTAAAGTTCTAAAAGTCATTTCTCGAAGTGCCTCTCCGTCCGTCATAGAACCTGAATCTATACCTTTTGATTTTAAATCTAATTTCTTAATATCTGCAATTATTTGCACTACTTTTCCTAAATTATAGTTCCTCGCAGCTAAACCATAGTCTTTCGTAAAAAATGGATTTACTCCTAAAACAACCGCCAAATTTCTTTCTGATTTATCTTGTGAAGCATGCGTTAGCAATACTTTTGAAAAAAAACTGTACAACAAAATCACGATAGGAGCTAATGGATTATCTTTTGGATTTGCAGCAAAGAAATTTACAATTTGATTTGCTCTTAAAACATCTTTATTAATTAATGCTTTTTGAAATTCAAAATAATTGTACTCTTTGCTAATTCCAACAAATTTCTCTACAACCTGAGCATTGATTTCCTCATCAACTCTCAAATTAAGCATGATTTTGTCAATTTCAGAAGCTAAACGTTTCAAATCGTTACCAACATTCTCGCAAAGCATTTCAATAGCTTTACGGCTAATCTTTAAACCATTTTCGTGACAATATTCTAATATCCAATCTGGTATCTTGTTGTCATACAATTTCTTGGATGGCATCATTACGCCATATTTGTCAAAAGCCTTCACCCAAGTCTTTCTTTCGTCAGCCCCAGTTTTAAAAACAAGTACTAAGATGGTTGAAGGTAGTGGATTTTTGGCGTAATTTTCAAGGGCAGTTTGCATTTCTTTTTGTTCAATTCCTTGCAAACCTTGAGCTTCTTTTACTAAAATTAATTGTCTATCCGCCATCATCGGATACCGTTTAGCATGAGATAAAAGGGCTGGAATGGTCAGGTCTTTTCCAAAAAAAACAAATTGATTAAAACTCCTATCCGCATGATGAAGGGCATTTTCTTCAATATACTCAGAAACTTTATCAATATAAAAGTGTTCGTCTCCATGTAATAAATACAGGGGCGAATAGGATTTTTTTTTTAAATCTTTTAATACTTCTGCTGCTGTTTTAGACATCGGTTTTATAGAAAATCGTTGGAATTGATAATTGTTGATTGAAAAATTAAGGTAATAGATTATTACAAAAATTATTGCTATTTTGAATTATCTCTGGAAAAAACTGATGAAATTCGGCTTCATACAAAAAATAATCTTTGCGTAATTCCTCGATTGCATTCTCTATGCCTGATTCAAAACTAAGGCGTTTAGAAATTCCTATCAAAGCCCATTCGATACCTTCGTAATTTTTATAACCTAAAAACCAATTTCTTGTCACCATTGAATTTACCATTCTTGCCATTGGTTCAGGAATTTCAGATTTTCTGCTTTCTAATAAATCATAAAAGTTTTGTGCATATTTTTCAAGTGAAACTTTTGAATATTGATTAAAATTTTTAGCTAAAATATGGTCATAAAACATATCGACAACTATTCCAGAGAATTTATGATATTTTGGTTGCAAACGATCTATACTTTGTCTGACGATGGGATGATTATCTGTAAAAAAGTCAATTTCACGATGCAATGCCATTCCATGTACAACGCCTTGTGAATATTGAGTATTTGTGAGTTTATTTAAACGACCTTTGACAAAATCGCCTAAAAAGTTTCCGATTTTAATATCGTCGTTTTCGCCAGACAAGAAAATATGGGCTAAGAAGTTCAAATGAGCAGCTTTTAAGATTAATAAGGTATAAAGTTACCAAAAAACAATTACCTTTTTGATGCTAATTTGTAACTTTGCACAACATTTAAAACTTATTATGATGCAAATTACGAATGAAAAAGTGGTTACACTATCTTATGAATTGACAGTAACCGATGCCGATGGGCAAAAAGAACTAATCGAAACCGTAGAACAGGATGATCCAATGGCATTTATTCAAGGTATGAGCGGTTTGCCTGAGGCTTTCGAAGAAAATATCGAAGGACTCTCGGAAGGGGATACTTTTGAATTTTCAATTCCTACGGAGGAAGGATACGGAGAATTTGACCCAACCGCCATTGTTGAATTACCGAAAGAAATATTTAAAGTTGATGGTGAGTTTGTAGAGGAAATGTTGGTAGTAGGAAACTATTTACCAATGACAGATGACACGGGAAATCAGCTAAATGGTAAAATTATTTCAGTCGAAAATGAAATGGTTAGGATGGATTTCAATCACCCTTTGGTGGATAAAGAAATGTATTTTAAAGGAACAATCATTGGCGTGAGAGATGCAACACAAATTGAACTTGAGCATGGACATGTGCATGGTGCAGGTGGGGTGCAACATTAATAATTGATAATTGGGAGATTGTATTCATTTTTTCAATTAGATTATTTACCAATAACTGATAAACATTAGCCCTTAACCAGCAACTAAATGAAACGACCCGCATTTGATGATATTTTTATAGAGTTAGCGATTAACCTTGCTAAGCGTTCTCACTGCATAAAAGCCCAAGTTGGTGCGGTTTTAACCCAAGATACTCGCATTATTTCAATTGGATATAACGGACCTCCTGCGGGAACTCATAATTGTGATGAGGAATTCCCGATTGACGGTTGCGAAAGAGACTCGAAAGGCAGTTGTTCCTTGGCACTTCATGCTGAACAAAATGCCATTTTATATGCTGCAAAAAATGGTTCGTCAATTGAAGGCTCAACAATATATGTTACCTTATCGCCCTGCATTGCCTGTGCCAGAATTATTTATAGTATGAAAATATCGAAAGTAGTTTATCTGAATTCATACGCTGAATATAAGAAAATCGGAAAAGATGAGGGGGTAGAATTTTTAAAGAAGTTTGGGGTTGAGGCTGTTAGATATATACAACCAGTGTAAATTTTTATAAAAAAAAGCGATAAATATAGACAATGAAGTTTTTAGTGACTTCTGTAATTATATTTATCGCCTTATTTTATCTTACTGAATAACCAATTTGCTCATCTTCATCCTCAAAAATCAATTCTGCATCTTTTTCCCAAATTTCCATTTCGCAAGGTTTGCAATTAAATTTTAATTTGTATTCATTTTCGCCGTGTTTCAACGTTAATGGTTCAACTAACTTTTCGCCCATAGTTTCTCGTTGAAATCTGGCACATTTACCTAATTCATATTTTACACAATATTTTGTGGTCATCACTCGTGCTTTTCCTGGATCCCATTGCAATTCAAAAGCCTTTTCAATTTCAGTAACACCGTGTCGTTGATAAAATGCTCTTGCCATTTTATTGGACACATTATACATGAAATCAAGTTTCTGAACGGGATAAGGATGGTCTGTTTTAGTGATTTGAAACTCCTCACGATGATAGTCCTTTATCCGAATTTCAACTAATTGCTCCAAAACATCCCTTCTTATTTCATTAACTTTTGAAATAGGCAAGAACCAATTTCCAGTAAATTCAACATCAATATTATCAACAATGAACGGCGTATTGCCCGTTTTTGCTAAATTTTTTTTAATGTTTGGAATTACAGACTCTTCGTTTTTTGCAAATTCTTTGGTATTTAAGAAACTTGAAATACTTTGATGACCGTCTTCATCGGTTGCCAATAATTGAAAACCATTTTCGGTTTCGGTAAATTTCAAGGAAACCCCAATTTTACGAACAGCACTGTTTTCTTTTTCAACCATTTTATTAAACTCGGCATCCGAGTTTCTGTAAATGATTGTCCCAACTGCTAAATTTTTAAAAGTATTTGGCACAACTACATCATTGACAATAATGTTAACTTGCGTACCGTCGGGTTCACCGTTTTCATTGACAAAAAACAGCCCATCACCATTATTTAATTTTTCGTAATTTTCAATTATATATCCATTCGCCTTAATTTCTAACAGCTTACCAATCAATTGACCCTGCGACTTTGGACTGTCCCAAGAACCAATTTTCTCTTTCCGTTTACTCACAAAATAATCGGTGTAACCTCGATTAAAACTTCTATCCATTTCAGGTTCAAAATTGTAAAAAGTTCTTCCAGATGATGCTTTGGTATAATTTTCGTTATTCTCTAAAAAAGAATCTAATTTTTTCCGTAAATAAGAAGTATTATTTTTCACGTAAACCAAATCTTTCAAACGCCCTTCAATTTTAAAGGAAGTAACGCCCGCTTCAATTAAATTAGGCAATTGGTCGCTCAAATCTAAATCTTTAATGGATAATAAATGACTATTTGCAATCAACGTTTTGCCAGTTCCATCAATTAATTGATAAGGCAAACGGCAATTTTGAGCACACGAACCTCGGTTGGCACTTCGTTCGCCATTGGCAACGCTCATGTAGCAATTCCCACTAAAAGATACGCACAATGCCCCTGAGACAAAGAATTCTAATTCAACATCAGTAGCTTCACTTATTTCTCTAACTTGATCCAAGTTTAATTCTCTTGCCAACACCACCCGTTTCATCCCTGCATCTTTCAAAAATTTTACGTGTTTAGCATCTCTGTTATTAGCTTGTGTGCTGGCATGAATAACGATGGGTGGCAAATCCATTTCCATAATTGCCATATCCTGAATTATAAGGGCGTCAACACCAATATTATACAATTGATAGATTAGTTTCTTACATAAATCCAATTCATTATCATATAGAATCGTATTCAAAACCACAAACACCTGAGCTTTAAAAAGATGTGCGTATTTCACCATTTCCGCAATATCTTCGAGCGTATTCGTTGCATTTGACCTTGCCCCAAACTGCGGAGCCCCAATATATACAGCATCTGCTCCTGCATTGATGGCAGCCATTCCTTGGAAAAGGTTTTTGGCAGGAGCAAGAATTTCAACTTTCTTTTTCATTTTGTGATTTGTTGTAAGTGGGTGTAAAATTACGGAAATATAAGTAAAATCTTGCTTTCTACTTTGAATTGGATAAATTTGTAAAACTAAACAAGATACTTTTCAGTAAAGGATATTTTATCAGCAA
>JANXML010000014.1 GCA_025354645.1 Arcicella sp.
TGTTTGAGCGAAGCGAGTTTCGGGATTTCTTGATTTTCTTTTGTTACTTTTCTTGTATCAAGACAAGAAAAGTAAAGCCATGCAAAAGGAAATTTTGTTATTTCGAGAAAAGCCAAATTAAATTTTTAAACATCTTCTTAAATGGAAATACAAAAATACAATTTATTGGACGCAACCTTTAAACAATAATTTCAGTATTGTTTGAAATTTCAATTATTAAAAATCAAATAAAAATGGAACGTAAAGAATTTCTAAATCTCGTTGGAATAAGCGTAGGTGCGATTATCCTCCAAAATTGTATTTCTGGGTGTTCAAAAGCCGCTGACCCTGCACCCGCACTTGTGCCACCAGTAACACCACCCACAACGGGTGGAGGAACAACAACCGTTTCGGGATTAACGGGTAATAATTCATTAGCAAAAGGTGCAATCGACTTCTCCGTTGATATTACTAAAACTGATTTTGAAACCTTGAAAACGAATGGACAAGCAGTTGTTAGTGGAGACGTAATTATTGCAAGAACCAAAGCGGGAGATTTTTTGGTGGTTGAAAAAGCATGTACCCATCAAGGAACAACGGTTGATTTCATAGCAGATAATTCAACTTTCAAATGCTCAAATCATGGGTCAATTTTTGATGCATCAGGTTCAGTAATAAAAGATCCTGCAACAAAAGCATTAAAAAAATATTCAGCTACTTTTGACAGTGCTAAAAATATCTTAAAAGTAATATAATTATATTTCATCAAATTTAGGACCCATTGAGTATGCCGAATAAAGGTATTTTCTTTGGGTGTTTTTTTTCAAGTAATTAAATAATTTAAGAAGCAAAAAGCCCTAAGAATACAAATATTTTTCAAACAAATATTATGCAAATAGATAGTTTTTTAGACCTTCCAATTCCAACGACTGATTATGAACAAAAAGTAGTAGATTTTTGTCAAAAATGGATTGCTGGAAAGGATAAATTTATCATCAAAACTTCAGGTTCAACGGGTGAACCTAAACCAATTGTTTTAACCAGAAAACAAATGATTTCAAGTGCCAAAATTACGGGTGAAACCTTTAATTTGAAAGTTGGTGATAGGGCTTTGGTTTGTTTGAATGTTGAATATATTGCTGGGATAATGATGTTGGTAAGAGGCATGGAATTAGGACTAAAATTAACAGTTGTTAAACCTTCTGGAAATCCGTTAAAAAACTTAGAATATGCTGTTTTTGATTTCATTGCATTTGTTCCTTTGCAACTGCAAAATTTATTAGAAGATGAGAAAAATCTTGAAATTTTAAATAAAACAAAAGCAATTATTGTAGGCGGGGCGGCTGTAAATGAGGTTTTAGAAAATGAATTACAAATATTGAAAACATCTGTTTACGGTACTTACGGAATGACAGAAACGGTGTCACACATTGCTATCAAACGATTAAATGGAGCAAATAGAAACGATAATTTTCAGGTTTTAGATGGCATAAAGATTGGAGTGGATGATAGAAGTTGTCTAAATATTATTGCCGAGGCAAGTAATAATAAACTAATTCAAACAAATGATATTGTTGAAATAATTAATAGAAAAGAGTTCAAATTAATTGGAAGATTTGATAATATAATTAACAGCGGTGGAGTGAAAATTCAGTTGGAAAAAGTGGAAAAATTGATTGAAAATGAAATAAAAATACTAAATCCAAAACGATATTTTGCCTACGGAATCCCAGATGAAAAATTGGGTCAAAAATTAGTGCTTTTCATTGAAGGCGAACAACAGGAGGAAGAAAAAATAAATGATTTTTTTGCAAATATTAAGCCTAATTTGTCAAAATATGAAATTCCTAAACAGATATTTTTTTTGAAAAAATTTATAGAAACGCCAACGGGTAAATTAGATAAAAAAGCATCAATTGTTAATGAATTAGACACAGATTTTTTTGTTAATTAATCTGAATCTAATCCTTTATTTGTCTGTGAACTATCTACATTAACGGTTCAATTTAACTCTCAAAACAGTTGAACTATACTGACCATTTATGAAATTTCCAACAACTTCAAGCCCTAACAACTTCCAAATTCCAGAGATGCCATATCCAAGTTCAAGGTAATTGAAATTTTGATTGGGTACGTTTAAATAATTAGCAAAAATTGATTCTTTTAAACCATAAATTCTTAAAGGTGTAATTTGGGTTATCAGAAATTTTTGAAAATCATTGGCAGCAAAAATTTCTAAATAATTGCCTCTCGTTGAATGATTATAATAACTCAAATTTCTGAAAGCGTTGAAATTAAATGAACGTAGGATTGTTTCATTTCCATTAAAATGACGATAATCTGAAAAGTAAATTGGGGCTTTCAAAAAGCCACCATAATTTGCCAAGATATGAAAATCTCCAATTTTCTCTAATTCAAAAATTTGTTCATAACTGGCTTGTAATCTCGAATAATTGCCGTCGGATAAAAGCCCGTTAGTGCTTTTAAACTTGAAATTTGGATTGCCTTTGTTGATTGAATACTCAAATCCATTGTAAACTCCTTTTTTAGCAAAAGGTCTAAATCCAATTTCAAAATCAACCGTATATACTTCTGGATTAACGAATGTGTTATCTTTTAATTCATAAGCAATTGGCTGATTTGAGGTAAATTCTTTGTCTTTTACATCAATCCAAGGTTTAAAATTTGCCAAGTTTTGTAATTCCCTTTTCTGAGCATATTCAAGTCCTAAAATGCCAAAAAATACGGGAGAAAATCGTTTTTTGTATTCAAAAGAAATAAAATCTTTTTGGTATATTTTTAAGAAGTTTTCCTCAGCAAACATCGTATAAATGGTGTTTGTGGTTGTTGAGATAGGATTGTTATCGTTGTATTGTTGAACACTCCGACCTATTTTAAATTCATACGAACGAACTTTATTGATTTGAAAGTCATAATAACCCACATCAAAATTGGTTGCTTTTCGTCCCAAAGCATACCGCAAATTGCCATAAAGCGATGTCCTTTTAATTAATTTATTACGAGTTTCAAAGGCTAAGCCCGCTTTTAAATAATAGCCATCTACGGAATTTACATAATCCGATGAAGGTATTTGTAAAAATGGAGAAGTATAAGTCAATTTTCGTGGATAAGAGCTATATAAGTCATCTCGTTTTCCATAATTATAAGTCTTTCCAAAAATAATGTGTTGAAATTTAAATACGGGTAAATTATTAGTCGAATCCTTTTTATATTGCCCTTCATTGGCTTTTGCAAGGCTATCAGCTTGGGCATAACCTTTTGTTTCGATGGTAGTTAAAGGCACTTGTCGTTCTTCATTCCAAAAATTGTTGTTTCGTTTTTTTGATAAAGTATCAATTTCAATGCTGTAAGACCTCACCAAATCCACATCTTCGCCCTTTGATTTTCGGGCTTTTTTATCTTCCTTTTCCGAAGATTTCAAGAATTTTTCTAATTGTTTTCGAGTAATTTCTTTTTGCTTTAATGATGTTTTGGCATCTACCTTCTCATTTTTCAAGGAAATTGCCTCCGCTTTATCAATTTTCTCATCAATCACAACGGGTTTTTGGTGATACTTTTCGTTTACTGAAAGGTTATAATTTCTCACATTCGTCACGTAATTTGAGAAAAATTTTATCCCAAAAGATTCAAAATCAGTATGAATTGAAAAACTTACGGGCATCCAAACGTCTTTAAATGGTGAAAAAACCGCTTTTACATTGTTTGTTGAATTATCATCATTAAATTTCAAATCTAAACTGTGGATATACCATGAATCTTCGATAATATTAATAACGCCACTGAAAACATTCTCTCCTTCTGCTTTCGGAATTACTCTTATTTTGTTTACTAATTGTCCATTTTCAGTAAAATCACCTTCATATTTGAATTTGTAATACGCTAAGGCAGAAGGAGATAACGGTGAAATCATGTCCCCAAATGTTTTTGAAGCATAAAAATTTACTCTTGAAAAAGGAATAAATTTTATCATGTCTTGCAATTGCTTAGGAAAGTTATTTCTGGTTGAAATAACTCTCTCATTCACAGTTGAAGGTTGCTTAACATTAATGTCGTTGATGGATTCAATTAAATATAGTTGCCCAATTTTTATCCCAATTTCTTTTTCAATTTTTTTACCCGCAATCATTTTCATGATACTTGAAACTTCTTTGACCTGACCACTACCTTTCACATAGGTTCGGGCGGTGTAGGCATCTAATTCTAAGACTTTAAATCGAGCCATTGAAATTGTTTTTCGCATGATTGTATAAGCGGGGTCTTCGGCTTTTGCCGAAAATCTTACTTCATTCAACGCAACTGATTGCTCTTCTAAAACAGGATTTAGTACTACATATTCAGAACCAATTTCAACCGCTTTTTCAAGCGTTTTATGACTCAAATACTGAAAAATTATCGTATAAGAACCTTTTTCTAAAGATAATTCATACGCACCATCATCATTAGCCATTGTGCCTTTTGACGAACCTTTAACGATGATTGAGGCAAAAGAAAGTTGTTCGCCCTTCGCATTTTTGATAACCCCTTTGATGCCACCTGCAAAATTTAAGAAAGGTAAAAACAGTGAAATTAAGAGTGGTAAAATGTACGATTTTTTAATCATGACTATAAAGGTTTAATGTAAGAAGAATTTCTGTTTAAGGAAGATGCGATGATAAGTCAAAAGGTTGTTTTTAAAATAATTTAGGTGTAAAAATATTCAAAATTTAATGATAGACGTATGGAATTTAAAAGCCATTGTGAACAAACAGAAAATCAGTATATCCGATAGATATATAGAGATTAACTACTCTACCCGATGAAAAATTAGAATTAATAAAAAAAGGCTGAAATTTGTAGTTCTCAAGCAACAAAAACAGCCTTTAATGAAAAATATCATCGGGTAGAGTAGAAGAAATTAAGAAGCTGTTCTTCGTCTGTTTGATATTCTCCCCCTAACTTAAATATTCCATATTCACGACAAATAGTTTTATGAATGAATTTATATAATTGTTTTGCTCTAAGTACCAGTTAATAATTAGTTTATGTTAAAATCGGAGAAATTAATTTCCCAAGATTTTCCTAAC
>JANXML010000025.1 GCA_025354645.1 Arcicella sp.
TTACTAAAATGTCTAATAAATTATGTCGTTTACGTCGATTTATCCGAAAATCGGGAACGTCTTGAAAGAAAGTTTGCCAGTTCATCTGACAAAGTTCCTAATTTTATCAATAATCCGCATTTTTAAATGCGTTTAACCTGAAAAATAAAGGACTTTTAAAGAAAAATGATTACAGCTATATTCAACCAGAATCAGTAAATAGCTTTGAATTAGGCTACAAAGGGCTATTTTTTAATAAAAGGCTCTTCGTTGATATTGATTTTTATTACAACCAATATCAGAATTTCATGGCACAAGTAGAAACCAATTTGCCATTAACCAAAAGCTCAAATCCTGATTCAATTGCCTTTGCCTTCAACGACCGCACCAAGAATGAGCGTTATCGTTTGTGGACAAATTCAAAGACGACGGTTTTTAATTATGGTTCGAGTTTAGGATTAAAGTATCGGGTTTATAAAGACTTTATTGTATCTGGAAATGCCTCATACGCTCAATTAGACCACAAAACGGAGAATGATGGTTTAGAAGAATCGTTCAATACGCCCAGGTGGATTGCGAATTTTTCGGTTAGTAATCGGAAAATTTCTGAGCGTTTTGGCTTTAATGTAAATCTAAAATGGCAAGAAGCATTTTTGTGGCAATCGTCTTTGGCAACGGGAAATGTTCCCACCTACACAACGCTTGATGCACAAGTAACCTACGCATTGTCCATTCAAAAAATGACTTTCAAGTTAGGCGGAACCAACATTTTAAATCAATATTATTATAATTTTTTGGCAGGACTCAGTGTGGGAGGTTTCTATTATTTAACGGTAAGTGTAAACTTATAATACTAAAAAAGCCTTCTTAAATGGTTTGAAATGGCTTTTACTAAATTTATTCAATAAAATAACAATCTAATATTCAATATTGTATATTCTCCATAACCTGCATTAAATTTAATTCCCTTATTCGTCTTTTTACTGTTCTGAAAACTTAAATTTGCCATGAATGGAGTCCAAGCCGTGCCGCCATTTTTATTTTTGGGTAATGTAATAATGGCAGTTGTTTAAGCAGGAATTATGAAGGTCAATTTTATTTTTCCACTTTTTTTATATTCCCAACCCGAAGCAATTTCTACATACGAATTGCTCAACATCAATCTTGCGTATTTGAGTCATTGAAATTAACTCCATTCTAATCTTTCCTTTCACGAGTAGTTGCCTGTTTTTTTAAAAAAAACACTTATTGGTTAATTAATTATTAGAGAAAAAAACAGTGGGTTTTAGTTTTTATTTGATTAAAATTGTAACGTATTTTTTATGTTAATGACCAATTACCCACAACCGATTTCTAAAAATTAATGTACAAATTAAAATTAAACCCCAGCGATAAAACGCCAAAATACAAACAAATTATTGAGTCAGTAATGACGGATATTGAACGAAATGTGTTGAAGAAAAACGAGCAATTACCGTCCATTTCTGACCTCAGTGAAGAGTATTATTTGGCTCGTGATACCGTAGAAAAAGCCTACCGTGAATTGCGAGAAAGAGGTTTTATTACATCTGTGCAAGGGAAGGGATATTATGTAAATAGTGGTGAAAATCGGAAAATGCGGATTCTTCTGATTTTCAATAAATTAAGTTCCTATAAAAAGATAATTTACTACGCTTTTTTGAAAGTTTTGGGTGATAAAGCCTCCGTAGATTTACAGATTCATCATTACAATGCTCGACTTTTTGAAGAAATTATTGATAAAAATTTAGGAAAATATAATTACTACGTTATAATGCCTCATTTTTTCCCCGATGAAGATAAACATCTGGCAATCAAAGTATTAGAAAAAATACCGAAAGATGAATTAGTTATTTTAGATAAAGATTTACCCGATTTCAAGCACGAATGTTTAACAGTTTATCAAGACTTTGAGCGAGACGTTGCCGAGGCTTTGGAAGATGCTAATGATTTAATGGTAAAATATCAAAGAGTGGTTTTGGTTTTCCCGAGTGATGGTAATTATCCCATTGAAATCGTCCGTGGCGTTCGGTTTTTTTGCGTGAATTCACAGAAAGAATTTGTGATGAAAGAGAGCGTTGAAAATGAGATTTTGCAAGCTCAAACCGTCTATTTAGTCGTGGAAGAAACCGACTTGGCAGATTTGGTAAAAAAAGCAAGAATGTCGAGTTTTGTGTTGGGTCAAGACATTGGAATTATCTCTTTCAATGAAACAACTTTGAAAGAATTATTAGGCATCACCGTCATCACCACCGATTTTGAAACGATGGGCAGAACGGCGGCGGCTTTGTTATTAGACAATAAAAAAATCAAAGTAAAAAATCCGTTTTATATGATTCGGAGGGAAACTTTATAGTTCTGAGTTTCCAAAAATTACTAAATCATAACTCACCCATAAATTAGATGAAATCAACCATCCTCACATACGTAAAAACCTATTTAGACCAACGAATGCAAACTTCTTTGGATGCCATGAACGCTGCCCAAGAGTCTGCCAACGGCGAGTCAAAATCATCGGCGGGCGACAAATATGAAACCTCACGGGCAATGGGGCAACTCGACCGTGATATGCACGCCCGTATGTATCAGCAAACTCGTGAAGAACGAAAATTAGTAGAAAGAATTGATGAAACTCTTATATACAAAAAAGGGGCTTTGGGAGCATTTTTACAAACAACTATGGGTGATTTTTTCCTTTCTGTCAGTATCGGGAATGTAAAGATTGATGAAAAATCCATCATGATTATATCGCCACAATCACCCATTGGAACATTATTGATGGGTAAAAGTGCGAGTGATACATTTAGTTTTAGAGGGAAAGAAGCAAAAATTTTAACGATAGAATAATTATTTATCATGAAAAAATATATGAATCTCCTTTTGTGGGGAACGCAAGTAGATGAAAGCCTTTTCCCAACCTTAGAACTCATTAAATCCATCGGTTTTGATGGGGTTGAAGTACCCATTTTCAACCCAAATCCTGCACATTGGTACGCATGGCGGAAGAAATTGGATGACTTAGGTTTAGAAAGGGTTTGTGATACATTTTGCGGAGCAGAAACCAATTTAATTAGTCCAGACCCAGCCGTTCGTGAGGCAGGATTAGATTATTTAAAATCTTGTGTGGATTGTGCGGTGGTTTTGGGTTCGGATAAATTAATGGGACCTATTCATTCGGCTTTGGGGGTTTTCACGGGACAACCAGCCACTGAACAAGAATGGGTTTGGGGTATGGAAGGCATCCAACAATTATCAGAATACGCCGACAATATGGGCGTGATGATTTGTTTGGAATATTTGAATCGTTTTGAAATGTATTTGACCTCTTGCACAGATGAATTAATTCGTTTCGTGGATGAAGTAAATCGCCCAAATTGCAAAATTATGTTTGATACTTTTCACGCTAATATTGAGGAAAAAAATATTGGCGATGCCATCCGAAAAATGGGTAATCGCATTGCTTTCGTACAATTATCTGAAAATGACCGAAGTACGCCAGGCAAGGGAAATGTGGATTGGGAAGGTGTTTTCAAAGCCATTAAAGACATTGATTATCAGGATGTTATCTCAATCGAAGCATTCAGTCAAAAACTCCCCGCCGCTAATATTTGGCGACAAATGTTTGAAAGTGAGGAGGTTTTAATGAGGGAGGGGGTGGAATTTTTGAAGAGTAACTTGTGAGTGATTACTTCGTTGTAAAAAATCATTTTAATACATTTGAGGAAATGAGGTTACACAGGAACGCCTGCCGCAGAGAACCGCAGAGAAAAAAATAGAGAACCACAGAGAAAAATATTGCAGAGTAGTTTTCTCTGTGGTTCTCATTTCAAAACTCTGTGGCTCTCTGCGGCAGGCGTTCCTGTGTAACCTCTCTAACAAATCTTCTTTCTCTTAAAACAGAATATTAAAGATAACATGAATAAAATCAACATTGCCATCGTAGGCTTAGGATTTGGGGCTGAATTTATCCCTATTTATCAACGTCACCCGCATACTAATATGTACGCCATCTGTCAGCGTAACGTAGAAAAATTAAATGCCATTGGCGA
>JANXML010000028.1 GCA_025354645.1 Arcicella sp.
AATGCGGTGAAAAACAAGTTAGTTTTAAGAGCTGTAGCAGTAATAAAAAGTCAAACTCCTTATGTGGATAACTTTGTAAAATCAGATGAAATACTAAAAAATGCCGCTTAAAAATAAGTAAAATATTGTTTGGAATAACCATAGCAATCGCTGCGGTTACTTTTCTTGTATCTGACTGGCACGCACAGACAAGAAAAGTAAAGCCATGTAAAAGGAAATTTCGTTATTTCGAGAAAAGCCAAATTAAATTTTTAAACATCTTCTAACAAGAAGGTTTTAATTATTATTAATATGTGGAAAAAAGTGAACTCAATGTGTAATTAAAACTGGTGAAACAGAGCCTAAAGAAGCCATGAATTATAGATTTTATTCAACAAAGAAGTTTTGAGGATTTAGAGGGACACCTCAGGAAAGTTCTCTGCATGGATTTAAGCAAATTTTCTCAGCCACAATAATTCCAAAACGATAACTTTAAAACAAAAATAGCCGAACAGTCCATCCGTTCGGCTATTTTTGTGTATAAGATTTTTTAATCTACCAATTTATGCTTTTCGTTGTAGGCAAATGCAAAAATAATTAGTTCTCCCAAGATTCCTACAGTAGCGGTAAAAGTATCGCCAAGCCATATTAAAAGAAATGAGAAAATAAGGAACACAATTATCAATTGAGCCGTTGAAAGTTCGTGAGTATCCTTGTGTTGTTCTGATGATGCTGACATGATTTTTGAATTAAATTTTAATTTTTACCAAGATATGAATAAATATAAAAAAAACACGCATTTTTTGATTATTCTGTCCATTTTTTTTTGCAACCCTTCCCTCCTATTTGCTCAATATACCGACAAATGGATATCGTTAAAATATGAATCTGTGAGACATAAACCCAACAATTTTTACTTCATGAAGGTCGTGGATGAACGAAAAAATCGTGATAGAATTGGGTCAATTTATGGTGAAAATCAAGTCGAAAAAAGCCTTAAATTAAGTGGTGGAACGGTTAAATCTTTGCAAAATTATTTTTCAAAATCGTTCATCAAAGATTCGTCTGATTACCCTATTATCTTCAAAATCAAGGAATTATTGATTGATGAGAACACCGTAAATTCAAAAATAGTTGGTAAATGTAAAATCAGGATTGCTTACAGCTTTCAACGTGATACTACCGAAATACCTTTGACGGATTTTCAGACTTCAATAACCTTTAATCGCACACAAGGGGATTATAATAATTATGAAACCTTGTTGAGTAAATTAATTGAAAAATCTGTGCTTTATTTTGATGAGTGGATGGAGGAGAATTATGATAAAAATCAGAAATTAATTCGGTCTTTGAGGTTGGTCATAAACTCAGATTATCAAATGGAAAATCCTGAAAAAGGCGATACGATTTTCTGGTCGCCAACCCGAAAAATGACTTGGGCAGATTTCACAGGAACAATGCCAAAAACAACCAAATATTCCGCCCAAATTTTTAATAATTTTGAATACATTGCTCCTCTGAAATTAGAAAATGGAATATTAACTATTAATCTGCAAATGAAGGTCTATATGCTCAAAAGTGGCTCATGGACTTCCTCAACGAGCCTTTCTGAGTATAGTATTGCTCACGAACAAGTGCATTTCGACCTTACGAAGATTGTGGTTGAACGATTTAAACAGAAAGCAAAACAACTTCTAACGATTGATAATTACGACAGCGAATTGCAATTACTTTTTATCGAAATGTATCGTGAAATGAACCATTTTCAAAAGGAATATGACGATGAAAGCAATCATAGTGTGAATGTTTTTGGGCAACAGAAATGGCAACAATTTGTGGATGGGGAATTGCGGGGAGTGCGATAAATGTAACCCGATGCTTCCACATCGGATATTAGACAAAAAATGAAAAAACTATCCATGGACGACTTGAATCGTCTTTCCACCGAAGAATTTAAAGAGGCTGAAAAGTTTCCTTTTATTTTGATTTTGGATGATATTAGAAGTATGAATAACATTGGTTCAGTGTTCAGAACGGGAGATGCTTTTAAGGTCGAAAAAGTATATCTGTGTGGCATCACGGCAACGCCTCCGCACCGAGAAATACAAAAAACTGCCTTGGGTGCAGATGAAACCGTGGCGTGGGAACACGTGGAAAACGTGCATTTGCTCGTGAAGAAATTGCAGTCGGAAGGTGTGATTGTGGCAGCGGTCGAACAAGTAGAAAATAGTGTTTCTTTACTTAGTTTCAACCCAAAGAAAGATCAAAAGTATGCCTTTGTGTTTGGGAATGAGGTATTTGGCGTAAATCAATTGGTTGTGGAACAGGCAGATTTTTGTTTGGAAATACCGCAATATGGCACAAAACATTCTTTGAATATTTCGGTAACGGCGGGAGTTGTGGCTTGGGATTTTGTAAGTAAGATTTTAAGTAGAACAGGTTTCTAACTGAGACGCACAGTCCTGTTCATCGGTCTCCTTGAATAGGACTGTGCGTCTCAGCTGGTAACCTGTTCTACTTTAATCCCGTGCTACATTTAAAACAGGATAAAGGATAAATATCTAAAATATACCTTTCATTATGAATTACAGAAAATTAGGAAAAACGGGGTTTGACATCTCAGAAATTAGCCTCGGAACATGGCAAGTTGGTGGCAAATGGGGTGATAATTTCAATCATGAAACTGCCGATAAAATATTGAATGCTGCCGTTGATTCTGGCATAAATTTTATTGATACTGCCGATGTTTATGGTGATGGCGAAAGTGAAAAAGCCGTCGGACGTTTTGTAAAAAGTCGTTCAGAACGCATTTATGTCGCTACAAAATGTGGTCGTCTCTTGAATCCGCATACTTCTGATGCTTACCAACCCGCAGTTTTACGAAAATTTGTAGAAAATAGTCTCAAAAACATGGGACTTGAAACTTTGGATTTGATTCAATTGCACTGCCCACCCACGGAGGTTTATTATCGTCCAGAAATATTTGAACTATTTGATAGATTAAAAGACGAAGGCAAAATTTTGAATCTTGGCATTAGCGTTGAGAAAGTGGAAGAAGCCTTAAAAGGCATTGAGTATCAGAACGTTACGTCGGTTCAAATTATTTTTAACGTCTTTCGTCAGCGACCAGCGGAATTATTTTTTGAGCAAGCGAACCAGAAAAACGTGGGAATAATTGTGCGAGTTCCTTTGGCAAGTGGATTGTTGACGGGTAAGTTTTCAAACAAGTCAACTTTCACGGAAGGCGACCATCGAAACTTCAATCGTAATGGTGAAAAATTTGATAAAGGAGAAACATTTTCAGGCATTGATTATGAAACTGGTTTGCAAGCTGTGGACGAATTAAAAACCATTTTTCCGAATGATAACAACTTGGCTTCCATGGCTTTACGTTGGATTTTACAACACAATGCCGTAAGCACAATCATTCCTGGAGCATCAAAACCTGAGCAAGTAAATGCAAATTTAGAATCGTTAAATTATCCAGATTTGAGTGAAGAACAGTTGTTTAATATCAATGCAGTTTACGATAAATATATTAAAAAATCAGTACATCAATTGTGGTAAAATTGTAAAAAAATGAAAAATAAAATTAAAATTCTCATTGCCGCTTTGTCAATTTTGACAATTCAATCATCTATTTTTGCTCAGAAAGCAAAACCGAAAAGTAAAAAGATTTTCAATGCTCCTTTTGGCGTTCAGGGTTGGACTTTTAGGAAACAATTTCCTGCCGATGGAGCAGTTGCTACTCTTAATTTAATTCAAAAAATAGGAATTACGGAATTGGAAACTGGGGCTGCGAAAGGGACAACAAATGAAGAATTTAAAAAACTTTGCAATGATCGAGGCATCACGATTCCGTCAACAGGAAGCAGCTTTGAAGAACTTGAAAAAGACCCTCAAAAAATAATTAAAAATGCCAAAGAATTAGGTTCAAGTTTCGTAATGTGTGCTTGGATTCCTCACAAAGGCAATAATTTCACGATTGAGGATGCTAAGAAAGCCGTGGAAGTATTCAATTCAGCGGGAAAAATATTGAAAGATAATGGCATTACGTTCTGTTATCACCCACACGGTTTTGAATTTCGCCCTTATGAAAATGGAACGCTTTTAGATTATATTTTCAAAAACACAAACTCTGAAAATGTATCATTTGAAATGGATGTTTTGTGGGTTCTGCATGGGGGCGGAAATCCCGTTAAATTACTGGAAAAATACGGAAATCGTTGGAAATTGATGCACGTAAAAGACTTGAAAAAAGGCATAGTCGGTGATTTTTCTGGTGGTACTCCCGCCGAGAATGATGTGGTTTTAGGAACGGGTCAGGCAGACTGGAAGAACATTTTTAGCGTCTCTAAAAAGATTGGAATTAAGCATTATTTTATTGAAGATGAAAGCGAACATGAGGTTGAAAATGTGCCTTTGAGTATTGAATATTTGAAGAATTTGAAATAAAAATTCAAGGAAGACATCGTTTTGAAAGATGTCTTCCTTAACTACTCAACCTTTGCTCCCTCCCAACCCAAAATTGCCTTCTTGCGGTATTCTCCCCAACGATAATTTCCCGTTGTTCCCACCTTTTGAATCACTCGATGGCAAGGAATCAAATAGGCAATATTGTTCGCTCCAATAGCAGAACCGACCGCCCTTTGTGCCGTGGGTTTATCAATTAATTTGGCAATATCTTCATAGCAAGCTAACCGCCCCGAAGGGATTTTCAAGAGAGCTTCCCATACTTTTATTTGGAAATTTGTTCCTCGCAAAAGCATCGTTAAAGGCTTTTTGTCTGCACTTTCTGCAAAAATTTGACCGATAAAAATAGAAGTAACCTCTTGATTTTCAATGAATTCAGCATTCTTGAATTCATTTTTCAATCTAACTAATTCATCCACAAATTTTTCGTTTGATAAAAAAGTTAATTCCAAAATTCCACGGGAAGTTGTGGCAATGAAGGCGTAACCAAAAGGTGTTTCATGCGTTCCGTACTGAATGGTTAATCCCTCCCCTTTTCGCTTGTATTCTGCGGGTGTCATTGCTTCATACGTCACGAACAAATCGTGCAAACGAGAGGAACTCGAGAAGCCCATTTCAACCGTTGTGTCCAACAAATCTTTGGTTTCGTTCAGCACATTTTTGGCGTATTCTTTCGACAAAAAACGCATGAAACGTTGCGGAGAAGTGCCAGCCCATTTAGTAAACATTCTATCAAAATGAAACTCCGAAAGATTAACGGCTTCGGCAATTTCTTTCAAGGTCGGTTGGCGTTGAAAATTATTTTCAATGAATTGAATTGCTTGCTCAATCCGTTGATAATCAATATGTTGTTGCGTACTCATTTTGATAATTTGTAGTTTATGAGTTGTGATTTGTGAGTATTTTAGGAGGTATTTTTTAAAATTTAAAATAAAAATTTGTATATAAAAAGGGATAATTTAAACCAATAACTAATCCACTATTTAGCGTCATGAAAAATAATTCCCAAAGTATGTCGAATACCCGAACGAACTTTTGAAACACCATGTTTCATGTTGGTTCTGTAATATCCTTTTGTACCTTTTACAGGTCTGAAATTTGTCGTAAAAATGAGAATATCACCTTGATTTGGAATCAAAACCTCTGGTACAGATTGCATACGTGGACGTTGCTCGATCAAGACAAATTCTCCACCCGTAAAATCTCGATTTGGTTCGTTCAGAAAAATTACCAACTGAAAAGGAAACCATACGTCTCCGTATAAATCCTGGTGCAAAGTATTAAAACCTCCTTCGGTATATTTTAAAATTAAAGGCGTAGGTCGTAATTGTTCATTTTCTTGACAAATCTGCAATAGTTCTTCGTGTGTTTCTGGAAACGCTTTGTCGATATTGAGTACATTCATCCAACGATTTGCCACTTTTGCTAAGTGTGGATAAATGTCATTACGAAGGCTTTGAACAAGATTTGGCAATGGATATTTAAAATATTTATACTCGCCAAGCCCAAATTGATAACGAGCCATATTGATTGTCGAACGATAAATCGGTTCGTCGTAGAGTGCAATCAGTTCATCGCATTGTGAAGGCGAAAGAATGGATTTTAAGTTCACAAAACCCTTATTTGAAAGTTCTTCGGTGATGATTTGCCAATTAATTTTTTCAAGCATATCCTGATTATATTTTGATTGAACAAAGGTATAGAAGTGTTCAAATAATACTAATCTGAATATTGCTGTAAAAAAGATATTTTTTAAAAATACCTAAAAACGCCCGATTTACCATTTCCTGAATCGATTTCATACTTCAGCATGATTTGATGAAAGCCTTCATTTGAAATTGTATTGGTGTTTCCAGAACCCGAAAAATCGTAGGCATACCCAATTTGAAACTTCTTTAATTGGATTTGAAATGACCCTAAAATGGATTGATTTGAGATTTCGGAACCCGTGTTTTGATACCAAACCCCAATGCCAAATTTATTATTTATCCAGCCCGTTGCATTTAAATCAAAAACGGTTTTTCCTCCCGCATTTGAAGATTGTTTTCTGAGAACCGCCCCTGTTTTGATTTTAAAATCATCATCAATCGTGAAAACGTATCCTCCTGAAATGAAAATTGGTCGGTTATAATAGTCGCTGGCATTGATGTTCAGGAGTGAAACGCCAAAATAAGCATCATCATTATTGTAATAAATCCCCGCCCCATAACTGGAATTGAAAGCGGTTGTTCCTCCGCCACCCGTTCCACCTGTACTAAAAACAACTGGAACTTGTGTAACACCTAATTGAACGCCGATTGCCAATTTTCCATCATTTGGAAGCGTGAGTCGATAGGCAAAATCACCGTACAGACCCAAATTTCCCAGAATTGCCGAAGTGCCATTACCCACAACTTGTTCGGCATTGTAGGCTTGAAAACCAATTGCCATACGATCTTGGGCAATGGGCATATCGAAATTAAAATATTGTTGCGTGGTTGAAGCAAAGTTTAGCGAGTTGAATAGTGGTCTTTTACGATAAATTCCCGAAACGCTTATCACCTCACGACTTCCTGCATAAGCGGGGTTTATGTTCAGGGGCATAAACGGATAAGTAATATACATTTGATCTTGTTGGGCAAACGTGATGAGTGTCTGCGTAAAGAGGAAAACTATTAAAATAAATCTGAGCGTTTGTTTCATGGTTTCGTTTTTTTGGATTCACAATTTACAAAAAAAGCCTTGTTCTGACGATTAGAACAAGGCTTTTTTATCATTTTATTAATCTATAACCTAAACTTATTTTATCCATTTTAATTTAAAAATAAAATTACGCATGACAGTAAAGGTATAATCGAATTAGCTACAATTACAGAAATTGCATTCGATTGAATTCCGTCTTCAGTGATGTGGCTTTAAATTTTTATTTCTTTATGTGATTTAGAGATAACGGAAAAGTTATATAGACTGCGACGTAACTTATTAGAGGGAAAATTGAGTAATTAGGTTCAACTTCTAATAAGTTATTTCATTCTCTATTTAATGAACGATAAAATTTTTATTGTCCTAATTTTAAAGTAGATTCAATCATTAAAGGTTTTTATCAGTAAATAATAGTAATCAAACACAAACACTCATGAAAAAATTAATCTTTTCCCTTACTTTTTGCCTAATTTTCATCCATCTAAAAGCACAAAATGCAATTGGTATTTTTGAAAATCATACGGATATTGGTCCTGTAATTAACAAAGGTACAGCCACTTATGATAATGCTTCCAAGATTTATACACTAACGGGTTCGGGTGAAAATATTTGGTTTAAGAAGGATGAATTACATTTTGCTTATAAGAAAATAAAAGGCGATTTTATGTTGACGACGCAACCAAATCTTATCGGAAAAGGCACTGACCCGCACAGAAAATCGGGTTGGATGGCACGCACAAGCACGGATACAAGTGCAGCAATGGTGTGCCTAACCGTGCATGGCGATGGATTAACGGCTTTTCAATTTCGGAAGAAAAACGGAACGAATATTGAAGAAATAAAAATTCCAATAATGGGTGCCGATATTTTGCAATTGGAACGGCGTGGAAGAAGTTATTTTGTCTCAGTTTCAAAAATAAACGCTCCTCTTTGGACGGTAGAAGTTCCAGATTTTGATTTTTCTGAAGAACTCTTAGTTGGACTTTTTATCTGTTCTCATAATAAAAATGTAGTCGAAACTGGCACTTTCACAAACACAAGAATCTTCACTGCGGTTAAGTAACAAATATTAAAATTCAACAACACAATTAGAAAAATGACTTATTTAGCAAATCCTGCCCGATATGATGCCACGAGCGACCATGCAATGGAATACCGCCGTTGTGGCAATAGTGGACTGAAATTACCCGCCATTTCTCTGGGGCTTTGGCATAACTTTGGCGGCGTAGATGTCTTTGAAAACTACCGTCAGATTCTCAGAACAGCTTTTGACCATGGCATTACGCATTTTGATTTAGCCAATAATTATGGACCTCCTCCTGGTTCAGCGGAGGAAAATTTTGGGATAATTTTCAAGAAAGATTTTCTTCCATACCGTGACGAACTTGTGATTTCATCGAAAGCAGGTTACTTGATGTGGGCTGGACCTTACGGAGAATGGGGTTCACGCAAATACTTAATTTCGAGTTGCGACCAGAGTTTGAAGCGAATGGGCTTGGATTATGTGGACATTTTCTATTCGCATCGCCCAGATCCTAATACGCCATTGGAAGAAACGATGGGAGCTTTGGATAGTTTGGTTCGTCAGGGAAAAGCATTGTACGTGGGTATTTCAAACTACTCTGCAACAGAAAGTGCAAAAGCACTCGAAATTTTGAAAAGATTGGGTACGCCATGTCTCATTCATCAACCCAAATATTCGATGTTAGAGCGTTGGTCAGAGAAAAAATTATTGGATTTATTAGGGATTGAAGGCGTTGGTTGTATTCCGTTTTCACCTTTGGCACAGGGGCTTTTGACGAATAAATATCTCAAAGGAATCCCCTCAGACTCACGAGCGGCAATTCCTAACGGGTTTTTACCACCAAGTCAAATCACGCCCGAGCTTATTCAGAAGTTAGAAAAACTCAATGTTATTGCCCTTGAACGAGGACAAACCTTAGCTCAAATGGCATTAGCTTGGCTCTTGAAAGACCAACGAGTTACGTCCGTTTTAATTGGAGCAAGCAAAGTTTCACAGTTGTTAGATTCTTTGGAATGTTTGAAAAATAAGAATTTTTCTGAGGAAGAATTAGGGCGAATTGAGGGAATTTTGGAGTAATACGAATCCATTTTATTTACTAAATTTCAAATTGGAATAATGTATCTTCTGCTTTAAGGTTGAAATTTTTACCTGCGGGCAAAATATGATTGAATGCTGAATAAATTGTTTTGATGATGATTATAATGGTGGGATACGGGATTTGATTTCTGTTTCAATTTTATTGAGGTGATATTGACATATAAATAAAGGCAATGGAAATATTCCCATCCACTTATCTAAAAAAGGAAAGAGAATTTCATTTTTAAAGAAATAATAAAAGAAATTAAACAATGCAATTGTTGTAATAGCACCAAGAAAATACGTAATAATTCTAAACCATTTTTGCTTTTTTTGTAATTCTTCTAAACTTAATGCTTTGAGTTATTCCTCTGTCTTCACGTAGTTTTATTGTTATAAATTGTTTCAAATATCCTTTTCAAAATACAAAAAAATTAAAAAAATTCCTCCTCCAAATTCATTAGAAGACGTTGAGGCTAATTTATAACCTTTGGCGGCATATTCATCCAATTTTTCTTGAATCGCTATTTTTGAATCTTTCGTGATATATTCTGAATCAAAAGTAAATTTTGGATGAAAAATGAGCGTTTCAACCTTGTAATCTTTCTTCATGGTATGATTTTTTTAAAATTTTTGATAGATAATTATTGAATGTAAACGGTTGTAAATATTCATATTAAAGATAGATATTTATTATAAAATGCTAATTTATTACTTCAAAAATTTCCTCTTTATCCTCAATTATTTTAAGTTTACCCATGAGTAAAAAAATAATCTACTGGCACCGATGCGATTTGCGTTTACACGACAATGAATGTCTGCACTTATCGTGTGTAGATAATCAACAAGTATTGCCCGTGTATATTTATGATGAAAGGCATTATCAGAACTTAGATTTAGGATTCAGAAAGACCAGTTACCAACGCTATTTGTACTTGAAAGATACGCTCAATGACCTCAGAGAATCGTATAAAAAAATTGGCGGAAACCTATTGATATTATTCGGAAAACCAGAGGATTTATTACCCCAACTTGTGATTACGCATCAATGTGAGGAGTTAATTTACCAAAAAGAAATCATGAGTGAGGAAACTTCGGTAGAATCACAATTGGAAATTAATTTAAAATTAACACCTTGTAAGATTACCGCTATTTGGGGCAAAACCCTTTACCACCTCGACGACTTACCTTTTGCGGTAAAAGACATTCCGCTCACCAGCAAGGCTTTCCGAATAAACACTTCAAAAAATGCTGAACCTCGGGCAGTTTTTCCAACGCCTACATTTATCAATTGTGTGCAATTGAGTGATTATGGAGATATTTCTCAGAAGTCAAAAATTGGTTTTACGGAACAAGAATTACAGACAACTTACGATAAAAAAGCATTTCCAGCGGGTGAAACGGCGGCTCTGCAACGCTTGCAATATTACACTTTTGATTCACATTTGGTGGAAACTTACAAATGGACTCGGAACAAATCTTTGGGGGTGGATTTTAGCAGTAAATTCTCGGGCTATTTGGCTCTGGGCAGTTTATCGCCCCGTTTGGTTTATTTTACGGTGAAAGAATATGAAACCAAAATCAAAAGAAATATCTCGACGTGGTGGTTGATTTTTGAAGTGGTTTGGCGAGATTATTTTAGCTTCTTGGGATTACGTCAAGGTGATAAAGTATTTTTTCAAGGCGGACATTTGAATAAAAAAGCGGTTTGGGAGGAAAATTACGAGTTGTTTAATAAATGGAAAAATGGCGAAACAGGGATTCCTTTCGTGGATGCTCACATGAAGCAATTGTCCCGTTCAGGTTTTATGAGTAATCGAGGACGGGTAAATACTGCCAGCTTTCTTGCCTACGATTATCGAGTTGATTGGCGTTGGGGTGCGGCATGGTTCGAGAGCCTTTTGATTGATTATGATGTATGTTCAAATTGGTTTAATTGGAATACGCAAGCCTTACATATTTATTATACCAACCCCGTTCATCAGTCCGTCAAATACGATAAAAACACCGATTTTATTAGTTCTGAGTTAGATTATTTAAATAAATTATCCAAATATAATCGTCATGCTCCGTGGTTATTGACGGATGAGGAACTTTCAGATCATGGTATAAATGAATATCATCGACCCGTTGAAATTTATAAAAAATGGAATAGGTCTATTATTAATATTGAAAAATTGATTACCTCCAAAATCTAAAATAAAACAAAAATCATGAAAAAAATTGCTATCATCGGCAGTGGTGCAACGGCTATTTATCTACTCAAACATTTGATGGACAACACCAATATTTTGAAAAACCACCTTGAAGAAATTGCCATTTTTGAAAAAGACGATATTTTGGGCATGGGAATGCCCTATAATCCTAACACAACTGATTTATACAATCTTTCCAACATTGCTTCCGAAGAATTACCCGAACTTATCATTACGTTCGTGGATTGGCTGAAAATGCAAACGCAAAAGACGTTGGATGATTTAGGAATTGGAAATCAGGTGATTAATAAATCGGAAGTGTATAACCGCTTGGCATTGGGACGATATTTACAAACCCAATATCAGGGCATCTTCGAAAGATTAATAGATCAAGGAATCAACGTTAAAGAATATCCAAAATCAGAAGTAATTGATGTTGATTATGTATCAAAAACTGAGAAAGTTACTTTGAAAATAGCGAATGGTAATGCGTATGATTATGATAAAGTAGTGATTTCAACGGGTCATATGTGGACGGAAAAAGACGATGTAAAATCTGGAAATTATGCTTCGCCGTGGCCCATTCAAAAAATTCTTCCAAAGAATGGACACTTACATAATTTCAAAATTGGCACCTTGGGAGCTTCTTTGAGTGCTTTTGATGTGGTTTCGTCCCTATCAAGACGACACGGAGAGTTTAAGACTGATAAAAATGGCAGAATGACTTTTCACCCTTTTGAAGGAGCTGAGAATTTCAGTATTGCCATGCACGCCGCCAACGGTTGGTTACCCAATTTGCAATATGAACAAGAAGAACCGATGCGTGAGATTTACCGCCACATGACCCGAGGGAAAATTTTTGAAATTCTTGATAATCGTGGGCATTTAAGAATCAATACTTACTTTAATGAAGTCTGTCGCCCTGCCTTGATTAAAGCATTTAAGAAGGATAAAATGAAAGATATGGTTGAAAAATTGGGCAATGAAACCTATTCAATGGCGGAATTTATCAAAGATATGACTTCTAAACATGAGTATAAAAATGCTTTTGAAGGAATGCGGTACGAGATGAAGGAGGCAAAAGCATCGGTTGAAAACAAAAAGCCGATCCATTGGAAAGAGGTAATTGATGATTTGATGTATGCTTTAAATTTTCATGCAGAATTGATGCCCGCCGAAGACCATTTATGTTTTCACAAGAAAATAATGCCCTTTTTGATGAACGTGATTGCCGCCATGCCTTTGCCGTCGGGAAATTTGATGTTGGCGTTGTATGATGCAAAAAAATTGGAAATTGTGGCGGGTTACGCTTCGGTTTCAGAAAATAAGAAAAAAGGAATTACTACGATTGATGTGAAAGATGGTGAGGCAATTTATCCAATTGATTATAAAATGTTTATTCATTGTGGAGGGCAAAAACCTTTGAATATTGATAATTTTCCGTTTGAAACATTGGTTAAAAAAGGCATTGTGAGACAAGCCCGTGTGAAATTTTGTGAAGAAGACGAAGCAAAGAAAATGCTCAAAACGGATAAAAAAGATTTGATTTTCAAGCAAAAGAACGAATACTATTACGCCACGGGAGGCATTGATATTGATGCGAGTTATAGAGTAATTGGCGAAAACAACAAGCCCAATAATTCCATTCACGACATCACTTTTACGCACACCAACGGAGCCAGACCTTATTCATATGGCTTGCAGGCTTGCAGTGCCACAAGCCTTATCTTGGTTCAGGCATGGGTAAAATCATTAGAAAAAAATGTTGAAATTGTGGGCGATATTGAAGAGGTTTCTGAGATTTATGAGTTGACCCCAGAATTGTAATTTATTATAAGCATCACTCAAAAAATATCCTCATAATTACTTTATACAACACTATTCCAAGTGCAATACCCATTCCAGTTTTGAAACCGTCTGTTTGATAAAATTTCTTTTCCATTTTTGTTTATTTTAAAGCATATTGAATAATTCGAGTAAAATTTTAAAACTAAGTAGCCCACCCAAGAAGGAAACTATTGCTAACAAGTAATTTACAAACTTTTTTTCTCCAAAAAATTGTCCAATAGCCCAAATTGAGTATGTAAGATAAAAGAGAGTGCTCACATTGTTCAAATATGGATTTGGAAATATACTGTCTGGAATCAAGAATATGCCGAAAATCAAAATCCCCTCTCCCATTGCATAACACAACAATACCACTATTTCAAACAGATTATAATTACGTTTATAAAAGAACAGTTTGATCCATAAGCCAATAAATAGGGTCAGTATAAGATTGGTATATCCAAATTGGCTATTTAACCAATTATTTATACCTTCTGCCCTTCCTTTAATCGTTCCAAAAAAGGTAAATTCTATATGGAAAAGATGCAAAATCAAGGTAAAAATTACAGACGAAAAAATTAAAAAAACTACTGGTTTTACCAATTTATCCCTGTCTTCAAAAATGTAAGTTCTCACGGTTTTTCCAGGTCTGAGAAACAATTCTTTTACCGTATATAAGTAACCTTTTTCAACGTGAAATAAGTGTTGTATCTCGTGGGAAACGTAATGAATATCAATCCTTTTTATTTTTTTGGGAGACTGAATATCTAAATCTGTATTTTCCAATTTATTTTATTTTGAGTTTGGTTTATTTTTTGGCTTTACTGATAAAGATAACTCGCCTCTACAAGAAAACTATTTTTATCGACAAAGAAAGCCATACAGTTATTACAAACATAGTTAAAATAAAATCAGTCCTCAAAATTCTTCCAAAAAAGGGGTGAAAATAAATCCAAATAAATTCATTTTAAGAAATTCTTTGACGTTAAACTGATTATATTTGATGTTCAAAATCCAATCAGAATGGAAAATCAAGAAGAAAAAAAGCCCTTAAATATTTTAGATATTGACGTAGAAAAATTGCGTGAAGCGGTTAGACAGCACAAGCATATACTCAATGAATTTGAGCAAATAAATCACACGGCTGCGGGTAAGAGAGGACTGACTGCCGAACAAGTTGCCACGATTATTTGCCGAGAAAATCCGCAATTATTGGAGATTATTGAAGTAAAAGAACTGATTGTAGTATGGAATACTGACCGCAGAGACTTGAAGGAATATAGACGAAGAGAAAGGATGGCGAAGAAAATGTTGGATTAAAATAAACTCCGATTATACCACAAAAACCACAAGCAATTCAGCATTTGAATTGACTGTGCTTTTTTATTAGTAGTGGATTAAAATCCTTTTTATGTGTACTTCAACTGTGATTTCCAGACTGTGCGTCCCAGACTGTGCGTCCCAGACTTGCTTTTTGAAATAAGTTGAAGAGCGGAAATCTTTTGGTATTTCAATGAATGAGCGAGACACTAATTATAGGTCGTAGGAACGCTTCGCTAAACCTACGACCAGACGCACTATACTTTAATAGCAAAACCAACAAAGTCAACAATGTCTTTTAAAATGCACATACCACGATTTACTTTCGCCTGCTGCAATACAGTGGCACTGGTTCAATCGGTGATTTTTAAAATAAATTCAATGGTTTGTTGTGGTGAATCCCAATGTGGGAAATGTCCACAGTTTTCAAACCAATGCAATGTTGCATCTGGAAATAAACTTATTGCTCTTGAAGCCTGTTTTGGAAAGCATACCCTGTCATTACGACCCCAACCAATTGCCAGTGGTTTAGTTATAGAACCAGATGGCAATCCCAGTTGTGGCTCACCATGTGCAAGATTCCCTAACAATTCATCAAACGATGGAGAGGCTGCAAAGGACCGCATTTCATCCAAAACCAATTGAGGGGAAAGTTTAGAAGGCTGTTTTGAAAATTG
>JANXML010000037.1 GCA_025354645.1 Arcicella sp.
AATACGTTTGCCGATATTACCGCTAAGTTTCCAAGGAAAATCCACGCTGTAACGGCAAAAGGATTTCTACTGAAAATTCTCTGTTTTATTATCATGTATATCCTTGATAGACAGTTTTAATTTTACGCAACTTACATTAATAATTGACTTTGATAAAACTTTGCATCGACTAACAGAAATTCGTTTAGGTCGGTGTCCTCACAATCAAAGGGTTTTATGTCGTGGGTTTCTGAAAGTCGTACTAACTGAATGCAGTCCAACTGAATATCCATTAAAAAATATTTGGGTCTTTACTCATTAACTTAAATTTCTTGTACGCATCCTGCACCGCCTTTTTTTCTTCGGGCGTTGCTCTTGTTGGGTTTTTGGCTCTTTCTATGAACCGCACCGCATCTTGACCCGTCAAGATTGGGGTTTCTGTAATTGGTCGTGCCATTGTCTTAAATCGTTTAATTTCAAAACAAAGTTAGTACAAATAACATTCCATTGTACGCCACCGAAAGACATTCTGATAACATTGTCGTACCTTTGCACCCGAATTAAAATAGTATGGAACAAATCAATCATAAAGCTGGCTTTGTAAGCATCGTAGGCAAGCCCAACGTAGGGAAATCAACGTTGATGAATGTCTTGGTGGGCGAACGCCTCAGCATCATTACGTCCAAGGCACAAACTACCCGCCACCGCATCATGGGCATCCTCAATGGAAATCATAATGGTACTGATTTTCAGTTAGTTTACTCCGATACACCAGGAATTATTCTGCCAAAATATGAGTTACATAAATCAATGATGACCTTTGTGCATAGTTCTTTGGAAGATGCCGATGTGATTCTTTTTGTAACCGATATTTTTGAAAAATATGATGAAGATGATGTCATCAACAAACTCGCTCGGATTGACCATATTCCCGTTTTGTTGTTGATAAATAAGATAGATTTAGCCACGGATGAACAAGTTGCCGAGAAAATTGCTCATTGGCGTGAACGCTTCCCTACACAGGATATTATTCCGATTTCTGCCTTGACGGAACAAAACACAGGAAAGATTTTTGATGCTATTGTGGAGCATTTGCCCATTCATCCACCTTTTTTCGATAAAGAAGAATTGACTGATAAACCTGAACGCTTTTTTGCTTCGGAGATTATCAGAGAAAAGATATTTTTGAACTATAAAAAAGAAGTTCCTTACTCCTGCGAAGTGTCGATTGTGGCTTTTAAAGAAGAAGAAACTATCATCAGAATTTCGGCTGAAATTTATGTGGAAAGAGTAACCCAAAGAGCCATTTTGATTGGTCATAAAGGCGAATCCATCAAAAAAGTGGGCATTCAAGCCCGTGAAGCGATGGAAAAATTCTTTGGCAAAAAGGTTTTCTTAGAACAATTCATCAAAGTAGAACCCGACTGGCGACAAAAAGCTCAGAAATTGCGGATGTTTGGGTATGGTGGGGAGTAGTTATCGGTTAATAGTTATTGGGAATAATTGAAATGTTTTGTAAATTGATTATCAGTAAAACCTTAAAATCATACGGTCATGCTTGTTATTGAAAAAAAACGCAAACCCAAGATTCAGAAAATACTGCCTCATCTTGTTTATGAGGAAATGAACGGTCGCCCCCTTCCATACAAGGGATACAAATCGGTATTGTCAGGAAAGAAAAAAATAGAAGAAATTATGGGTTGTAGCTCATTGCAGTCGGTTCTGGTATCTATTTTACATGGATATTTATTTGGACATATCAACAGAAAAAAGTACCTATTAGCTTCCAATGAGGCAAGTTTACATCTGGGTTTGAATGACAATTTGGCGAGTGACATTGCCATTTTTGAGAAAGATAAAATTGTGTTGGATGAAAAGTATTTTACGATTCCGCCCAAAGTAGTGATTGAGGTGGACATTAAGATAGATTTGAGTGAAACAGAATGGAATAATGAAATAGAATATGTGTTAGATAAATCTCAAAAACTCTTAGATTTTGGTGTAGAAAGAGTCATTTGGATTACGACAAAAGCCAAAAAAGTATTTGTCATTACGCCTTCTGATAGATGGTATGTGGTTAATTATCAAGAAGATATACAAGTTTTGGATGATTGTGTTTTGAATATTGCAAGGTTGTTGGAGGAGGAGGGGATTGGGGTTTGATTGTTCATAAGGCAAAAGAGATTAACTACAAAACAACGTAAAATCATGCTAATCGAAAGAACAAATACGGAAGTAATTATTAGACTTCCTGCGTATGTGGATACAAATGGGCTTCAACGTTTGGTTGATTATTTGACCTATAAAGAAGCAACGGCAAAATCTAAGGCGAAACAGTCGGATGTCGATGTCTTAGCAAATGAAATGAAAACGGGTTGGTGGGCAAAAAATCGAAACCGATTAGTTAAATGAAAATTGTCGTTGATACCAACATCATTTTTAGTGCATTACTCAACTCAAATGGAACTCCTGCCGTTGTCTGTGTCTTCACAGACAACTGATTTAGTTGTCTGTGAAGACAAAGACAACGGCTAAAAGACGACTGGTTTAATTGTCTGTGGAGACACAGACAACGGCTAAAAACCATTAACAAAACATCTACCCCTAATTAAAAGTATAATAATTCAAAAAACTGAGTTGCTTGCAAGACTTGGGTTATGATTCTGATATTCAGATGATTAACCATTGAATAGTACGCAGGGAACAGCTCAAAAAACCAGTAAAAATGTCAAATATTGTTGCAATTGTTGGTCGCCCGAATGTGGGTAAATCAACGCTTTTTAATCGCCTTATCGAACAGAAAAAGGCAATTATGGATAACGTCTCGGGCGTTACCAGAGACCGCCACTACGGATACGGCGAGTGGATTGGAAAATTTTTCACCATCATAGATACGGGCGGATACGTTCATGGGTCGGATGATGTTTTTGAAGGAGCAATTCGTGAACAAGTTGAAATGGCAATTTCGGAATCGGACGTTTGTCTTTTCGTGGTGGATTGTTCAACGGGCGTAACCGACTTAGACAAAGACTTTGCAAAAGTGCTTAGGAAGTCAAAAAAACCCGTTTATATCGTTGCCAACAAAGCCGATACTTATGAAAAAGGCATGGAAGCCGTTGAGTTTTATGAATTAGGCATGGGCGACCCATTCGCCATTGCGGCAGAAAGTGGCTCAGGAACGGGCGATTTATTGGATGCCGTAGTGAGTCATTTTCCAGATGAACCTTACGAAAATCCAACGGCAGGAATTCCTAAAATTGCGATTTTAGGTAAGCCAAACGTAGGAAAATCATCATTTTTGAACGCCCTTTTAGGTAAAGAAAGAAGTATTGTAACGGATATTGCTGGCACAACTCGTGATGCCATTGATAACCATTACAACATGTACGGCAAGGATTTTATCATCACCGACACCGCTGGAATACGTCGCAAAGCCAAAATGGAAGATAATATTGAGTATTATTCATTCTTGCGGACGATTAAGGCAATGGAAGAATGTGATATTGCGGTGATTTTGGTTGATGCCACCACCATTGATTTGCAAACGGGTTTACAGTCGCAGGATATGAACATCGTTTCAATGGCTGACCGTGCGAAAAAAGGCATTGTGTTGATGATTAACAAGTGGGATTTGGTAGAAAAAGATGCGATGACTTCCAAAAATTTAGAAGATGCGATTCGTAATTGTATGGCTCCGATAAATTATATGCCCATTATTTTTGCGTCGGTAAAAGAAAAGCAACGTATTTTTCAAGCCGTAGAGAAGATTTTAGAGGTTTATGAAAATAAAACGAAGAAAATTCCAACTTCAAAATTGAACGATGTGATGTTGAAAGTGATTGAAAACTATCCTCCGCCAGCATGGAAAGGTAAATACATTAAAATCAAGTACATGACGCAATTACCCACAAAATCACCATCGTTTGTGATGTTCTCGAATCTTCCGCAGTACATTCGTGAGAGTTATGAACGCTATTTAGAGAATCAAATGCGTGAACATTTTGACTTTACGGGCGTGCCAATTCAGATTTATTTTAGACAGAAGTAGTGCAACTACATAGATAATATAGGTAGCATAGGTAAAAATGAAATTAGGGATAAGAGGATTAGAGATTAGGTTCTTTAATCCTTTTTTTCTTTCTAAATTTTTCAAATTTTATGTCGAGATTTAATCCAATAAATCCTTAAATCTGACGAATCCAAATTCAGACGGGGTCGCCTATACAAATTTCTTTCACCGCTCCATTGAAACCGTAAACAACTCCCCTTGTTCATTAGAAATCATGAGTTTTTTATTGGAAATAAACACAATGGCTTCGGCTTGTTTGTGGGCGAATTTGAAACAATCCACAGGTTTTTTGAAATTAACTTGCTGATTATCAATACCAAATAAAAATACTTTCCCATAAGTCAATAAAGCAAAAGTCTTATTATCTGGACTTATTGCGGCACCCGTTACCATAGTTTTAATAAAAATATCATCTTTGTGAACTATGGAATAATTACCCACTTGCGTCGGTAAAGCATACATTCTCACTGCCTTATTTCCACGGTTTTTGGTAAACAAATAAAGACTATCACCTAAGGCAAAGAAGGCTTCGCAATCGTAATTTAATTCAGATTTTATGGGAGGAAATTGCTTTTGATAAGCGTAATTAAACGTAATTTTCTCCATTTTATCGGGCTGATTTTCTGGAAATTTATAGATGGTTAAGTCTCTACGGTCGTTCATATTATTACCAAAATCTCCTACAAAAATATTCCCTTTTTCATCCCGAGTAATTTCTTCCCAATCCACGTTTTTTGCTTTTGAAAGCGGTAAAGTAGTCAATAACTTCCCCTTTCTGTCAATTTCAAATAATTCAGCTTTATTTCCTCCATCGTTATGAACCCAAAAAGTTGAATCTTTGGCAGTAGCAACCATACCCGAACATTCGTTTATTTTAGGTGATATTTTTACGGGTTGCGAGACTGTAACAAAGTGTCCTCTATTCTTAAAACCATTTATTCGAGCTTCGGGCGTGCAATTTGTGGAGGCAGCTTTGAGGTTAAATAACCACCAAAGGACTTTTGATTGAAGGAGCATAGTTTTGTCGGTTTAAGGTTTGTATATAGTCTTAACTTGATTATTTGTTCTGTTGTTCCAAGTTAGGGAAACAAAAAAGCCTGCAAATTTTGAGATTCACAGGCTTTTATTATTCAGATTATATTTCTTTCTATTAAGCACGCACAACGGCTAATTCTTTCACTTGCGTTTTGAAATATTCAAAAGTTCCAAACATTACGGCTGAGAACAAAAGGTTACTTACTAATGTATTTTTCAAAAATGGAAGTCCCATCGTGAAACACATTCCTAAACCTTCCATCGTCTGTGGATACATTGTTCCCCCTGCCCATACAAAGAAGTTAGAAATTAAGAAAAAACCAACAGTTCCTAAAACATTGGCTATCAATAAATTAACAACGCTAACTTTCTTCAAAAGCACGATTCCCATTGCCACAACCAAGGCAAAACTTACAAAAACTGCTAATTCAAAACCGAAAGAAAACGTCGGATAATATTTTGTATAAAAAACATTATTCAACACTAAATTCGATAACCAAAGGGCTGACATAGGAACGATAAATGCCCATTGTTTTTTTGCAAAGTATGCTCCTCCGAATAATGCCATTGTTCCTACGGGCGAAAAGTTTGCCATTGAAGGAACTGCGATTGGCAAAAAACGACTAATTGTAGCTAACAAAATCATTCCTGAAATTATCAAAAAACGGGTATTTAATACTTTTTTCATCTTATTTATAAAGCGAAAAATAAATCGCTGATTAATTCTATGATGCAAATTTAAGAAGGATTAAATAATTTGAGGTAATTTTGGGTAAATAAATATCGGCTATTGGCTTTCAGCTATCGGCTTTCAGCTTTTTGTCATCATAAAATCTGAACGCCAATAGCCGAAAGCCAAAAGCCGAAAGCTCAGATAAAATGCAAAAATTAGGCTTGTTAGGCGGTGGACAATTGGGCAAAATGTTGCTTCAAGCTGCCATAGATTTAGATATTTACGTCAAGATTCTTGACCCCGATACGGATGCTCCTTGTGCGAAAATTGCCTCTGAGTTTGTAGTGGGCTCGTTCCAAGATTTTGAAACGGTTTATCAATTTGGACAGGATTGTGAGGTGATTACGATTGAGATTGAAAATGTGAATTTAGAGGCACTCAAAAAACTACAATCAGAAGGTAAGAAGGTATTTCCTCAGCCCGAAGTTTTGGAAATTATTCAAGACAAACGCATTCAGAAACAGTTTTATTTGGACAATAATCTTCCTACATCCGATTTCATTTTGACGGATAATATTGAGCAAATTGCTCAATATTTAGACTTTCTCCCCGCTTTTAATAAATTGGGAAAAGGCGGTTATGATGGTCGTGGCGTACAAAAATTATCTTCCGAAGCGGATTTACCATTGGCGTTTACTGCCCCAAGTTTGTTGGAAAAAGCCATTGATTTTGACAAAGAAATAGCCGTCATCGTGGCACGCAATGAACACGGAGAAATTAAAACTTTCCCAACAGTTGAATGCGTTTTTCATCCTGTTCATAATTTAGTAGAATATCTTTTTGCCCCAGCCGAAGTATCAAACGAAATCCATGAAAAAGCTGAGAAAATAGCCATTGAAACGGCTGAAAAATTGGGGATTGTTGGCTTATTGGCAGTTGAAATGTTTTTGACCAAAGACGGTCAGATTTTAATAAACGAAGTTGCCCCAAGAACGCACAATAGCGGACATCACACCATCAGAGCCAACCATACTTCACAGTTTGAACAGCACCTTCGAGCGGTCTTAGGATTACCTTTGGGCGACACCACGGCACACTCAAAAGCCGCTATGGTAAATCTCTTGGGCGAAGATGGCTACACGGGCGAAGCTCAGTACGTGGGTATGAATGAAAGCCTCTCAATATCAGGCGTTTATCCATTTTTATATGGAAAAAAAATCACAAAACCATTCCGCAAAATGGGACACATTACGGTTGTAGATGAGGATTTGGAAAGCCTTAAAATGAAGGTGCAACAAGTGAAGGAGACTTTGAAAGTGGTAGCATAATTTGTAAATTCAACGTTGAATTAAAATGACTCGAAGATGGAAACAAGACCTGAAATTCAAATTAAATTATCTGATTTTGATAAATCATTGAGGTTACTAAGCACCCTTTTTTTGGTTATTCTGTTTTGCCTCGCCTCCTTTGTATATTTGAAATCTCCAGATATTATTCCAAGTCATTTCAATGTTTCTGGAAAGCCAGATGATTTTAGCGATAAATCTATGATTTTCATTCTGCCATTCATCGGATTAATTAGACCTCTTTCCTAAAAAACATATAACTTTTCAAAGATTAAGATTTACGAGTCCACATACTATTAGCCAAATTTGTGCAATGTGATTTAGACGATTTCGATAGGTTTCTTTAACCATTCTAAAACATTTACATTTTCGGTTTACATGTTCGATTTTAACCCTTTTTTTACGAAACCGCTTATTTCCTTTTTTCTGTTTTTTGGTTAGTTCCCCATTTTTAGGTTTTTTATGAGGGACTTTACTATTTGGATGGATTTTGTCAATTCCTTGATAACCCAAATCGCCTTTTACTTTTATTTTTGGGCTAATTTTTATGGGTGTTTCTTTGAGAATTGTTAAGTCTGACTTTCGTCCTTCTAATTCAGTTTGGCAATTTAGAATTGAGTTATCTTCTTGATTAATAATTATTTGAGTTTTTATAATATGCTTTTTTTTGAACCATTATAATATAATTCTTGACTTTTTTGTGGTCGCTCGATGGGTTGAACAGTAACATCAACAATAATATTTTTAATATCTTTATATTTTAGTTTATTGGCATTTTTTAATCCAACGACATCAGCTAAAATCGGTCTCATTTTATGAAAAATTTTATTAGCGTAGCTTTCAGAAATTCCATATGAAAATCCCAAGCTCAAAAAAGTAGGGTACTGACGCAAATATTCAAAAGTAAGCAGTAATTGATTGGGTAAAGAGAACTCTCCCTCCAATCCACGATTAGAAAGAGGATTTTTAAGCAAATATTCACTTTCTTTTTGTTGTACTTTTACAAGAATAGTCTCAAAAAGTTCAAATTTTATCCCAAATAGACGGGTGCAATATTTAGGATTATCCTGTAAAAGTTTATATTTATCACTCATAATCAGTTATTTACAATAAAAATAAGAAAATCTCATTTAGGAAAGAGGTCTAAT
>JANXML010000091.1 GCA_025354645.1 Arcicella sp.
CCCTGCGTGTAAATAATGACTGATTTTCGGGTTAAAGCCCCACCCGCAAAAAAGAATGCTCCCGTGAAAAAGAGGTTCGGTAAAACCAACACCAAAAAGGGCTGAATGTAACGCCAAAGGCTGTACGGTAATAGTTTTGTAGCATCTCGGCTGGGCATAAATTCACCAATCGTAAAGCCCACAATCATCGCAAAAAAGATGAGAATCAGTACCAAAAATGACCCAAAGAAACGACCAAAAAGGTAATCAAATTTCTTGATGGGGGTACTAAACATCAGGGCTTCGGTGTTGAATTCAAAGTCCCGAAGCACGGCAACGCCCATCACCGCCGAGGTAATCATCATGAATAAATACGTAAACACCACCATCATAAATGCAATGGCTTGCGGGGCATTTTCTTTGGTTTGTTCACCACCGCCCGTGATTTTGATGGCATCTGTACTTACCAAAATGATTGGTAGGATAAGGATAAGGGCAAAATATATCCAAGTAGCAGGTCGTCCTTTGCGGTACGCCCACTCAAATTTTATAATTTCTAAAAACATTTTTTTCGAGGTTTATGGCACGCTGATGACGCTGATGCTTCGCAACGCAGATTTAAAAGGATTTTGTCATACAATTTTTAATAGAAGATTTTATACAAAAAATTAACGTCTTCTATAATTTGTATGTAATTTTCTCTTTACAAAAACATAAATTATAAAGGAAAAATTTTGTATCATCAAAATAAAAATCCTCTTAAATCTGCGTTGCCAAAGGCATCTGCGTTATCTGCGTGCCATCAGTTAATTAGCAGTTAATTAGAGAATATTTTACCGAAATATACGTCTTCTAAATCCGCCGTGATGGCTTCAAAAGTTCCGTCTGGGTTGTTTTCTGACAAAACGTGTATCACGGGTGATCCAGCAATCAGTCGGTCGGAAATGACGTTGTGATTGGCTCTATAATCTACTAATTCTTCTTTTTTGATGCGTTTTCGCCAGATTTTTCCTTGAATTCCGTCAATCGCCTCGAAAGGATTTCCTTTGTAAAGCACCTGTCCTTTGTTGATAATTGCCATGTCGGAACATAATTCTTTTACGTCCTCCACGATGTGCGTCGAGAGAATTACGACCGTATTTTCGCCTAATTCAGACAATAGATTCAGAAAACGGTTTCTTTCGGCAGGGTCGAGACCCGCCGTAGGTTCGTCTACAATGATGAGTTTTGGGCTGGCGATGAGTGCCTGAGCAATCCCAAAACGCTGTTTCATCCCACCCGAAAATCCGCCCAAATTCTTCTTGCGAGATTCCCAAAGATTGGTTTTCTGTAAAAGTGATTCTACTAAACTTTTACGTTCGGAAGCATTGGTAATGCCTTTCAAAACCGCCAAGTGGTTCAGTAGCGTAACGGCATCAATTTTTGGATAAACGCCAAACTCCTGGGGCAGATAGCCCAAGGTCTTGCGGACATCTTCCTTTTGAGTCAGGACATCAATATCGCCCAAAGCGATTGAGCCAGAATCGGCTTCTTGCAGGGTTGCGATGGTACGCATGAGCGAGGATTTTCCAGCTCCGTTGGGACCCAAAAGCCCAAACATTCCTTGATTGATGGTAAGACTGACATCTTTCAAAGCCTGTACGCCGTTGGAGTAGGTTTTGTTGAGATTTGTGATGGTTAGTTGCATTTTACGTTGAGGAGTTTTTATTTGCCACGAAGGCACGAAGACACTAAGAAAAATTTGTGCCTTTGTGTCTTCGTGGCAAGGTAAGTTTAATGATTGAATTTACCTTGCCACGAAGGCACGAAGACGCTAAGAAAAATTTGTGCCTTGGTGTCTTCGTGGCAAGGTAAATCTAATGATTGAATTTAGAGAAAATTAGTTTCAATCTACAAATAAATATTACCAGATGGGTGAAAGATGGGATGAAAGGCTATTAAAGCAAAAAGGAAGATTTCATTTTGAACGAAACCTTCCTTTTATAAAATTTAAGTTACTATCCTTAATTCTTAGGTCTTTTAACTCTAATTGGGTCGGCGGGTTGTTTTTTTAGTTGAATTGATTGCGTTTTTAGTAATTCCAAAGCAACTTCCACGGCTTTTTCTAATTGAGGGTCGTGTCCTTCTTTAACTAATTTGGCATCTTGTTCAACCAGAATATCTGGGGCAATGCCAATATTTTCAATGTCCCATTCTCCTTCATTATTAAAGAATCCGCCCCGTGGTGCTGTTATTGAACCTCCATCAATCAAACTTGGCACATCCCAAATTCCTACTAAACCACCCCATGTTTTTGTGCCAATCAGAGGTCCGATTTTTCGTTTCTTGAACATATAAGGCAACATATCGCCCCCCGAACCAGACATTTCATTAATTAACATCACTTTGGGTCCCCAAATACCTGCATTGGGAGCTGTGAAAGGCTGTTTGTCGTTTACGGGATTGTTAAAATATCCCATCAAATCTCTGGATAATAAGTCCACAATATAATCGGCAATTGAACCTCCGCTATTAAATCTTTCATCAATGATGGCTCCTTTTTTATGTTTTTGAGCGAAATAATACCGATTAAAATTGGTGTATCCTCCTTCACCAGTATTGGGCAACCAAACATAAGCCAATTGTCCATTTGAGAGTTTATCTACCATCCTACGATTGCCCTCTACCCAATCATATTGTCGGAGTTGGGTTTCACTTCTTACGGGTATAACCACTACGTCTTTCGCACTATCGAGTGTTGGCAAACTATTAACCGTAATGGAAATTTGTTTATCAGCGGTTTGGTCGAAGAGGGAATATAAATTCATGGAAGCATCCAAAGCAATTCCATTCACGGCTAATAAATAATCACCTACTTTTACTTTTAAACCTGGCTGACTCAACGGGGCTTTAACGGTCGGATTCCAACTCTCCCCATTGTAAATCTTCTTGATTCTATATTTATTGTTTTCGATGACAAAATCTGCCCCCAATAAACCCACTGGCACTTTATTGATTTCTGGAAAATCGCCTCCATTCACAAAAGAATGCCCGATAGAGGTTTCTCCACCCAAAATATCCAGTACATAATTGAGGTCTGAGCGGTGTTTTACGTGATCAATCCACGGGGAATATGTTTTGTAAGCCCAATCCATATCCAAACCATGTACATTTTTAACGTAAAAATAATCTCTTTGGTATCGCCACGCTTCTCTGAAAATCTGTTTCCACTCCGCCATTGGGTCAATTTTTACTTGAATGCTACCCGTATTGACGGTTTCTTCCGAAGGATTTGGTTTTCCACCAGCATCCGAAATCACGATTTGAGAATTTGAGGTTACGTAAACCAATTTATTTTTATCGGCTGATATTTCAAAAAATGAGGCATCATCCGTTATACTTTCAACCTTCTTTTTCTCTAAGGTAAAACGGCTAAGAGACGTAATATTCGCCTCTGGTTTTTGTTCGGAATAAAAGATAACGCCCTCTTTTCCAGTTTCTAAGGACACATAATTTTTCTCAGGAATTGGTAAGGCAACCATTCTATTTTGAATATCATCGAAGTCAATTTTAACGGGTTTCACTTTCTCTTTTTCGGGTTTTAATTCTCCTTCCTTTCCCTTCTTTTTCCCAGTAATTTTGTCAACGGAATCTTTTTTTACTGCCTCAGATTTATCCATCTTTGCATTCTCTTCATCACTTTCAGGAGCTAAGGGCGAAACAGTCTCTTTCGATAAAACTGCCATATAAATTGCCCTTGTGATGTTGTGTTCATACGAAGACATATCCAACCAACCCACATTCATCCCGTAATTAGTACTCGACATAAAATAGATATATTTTCCACTGGCATCCCAAGCGGGATTATTGCAATCAGACATTCCATCGGTGATTTGGAAAGACTTGCCCTGTTCCATCGAATACACAAAAATGGCAGCAAATTCGCTGGTTAATCTTTTGGTATAACAAATCCATTTTGAATCAGGAGCCCATTCTGGATAAATAACTCTTTGCGGTGGGACAAAGCCTTCATTGTCTATTCTTTTGACATTGCCAGAACTTATTTCAACCACCCACAAGGTTCTGTCGGCATCACCAAAACTCAAGTATTTTGAATCGGGCGACCAAACGGGCGTATAATAAAACGTGGGATTATTGAGTTTGATTTTCTTTTTATCCTTACCCATTTGGTCGGAAATAACTAACTGATACTCACCTCCTTCGTCCGAAAACCAACTGATAAATTTCCCATCGGGCGACCATGCCACATCTCTATCCGCTACGCCTACGCTATTGCTCAAATTTCGAGAATCACCCTTTTTGGCGGGTAATGTCAATATTTCACCACGAGAAGAAACAGCTACCCTTTTACCCGTTGGCGACAATGAAACGGCATCAATTTTCTTATCAATTTTCACCCAATGAGGTCTGGTCCAAGGGAATTCTCCGTTGACTGTTATTGATAATTTTTCGGGTTTATCGGTTCCTGCTTTCAGTTTGTATAAGTATCCGCCATTCTCAAAAATCAGCGTACCATTGCTTCCTTCGAGGCTTTTGCAATCAAATTCTTTGAAAAATGTAATTTGTTTTACTTGCTTATTCTGCGTATCATACACCCAAATATTCATGCCCAAATCACGGTCAGAAAGGAAATAGATTTGATTTTCCATCCACACAGGATTAATATCTCGACTGTTTTCCCAAGGCATTTTTTCAACCGCAAAAGTTTGTAAATCAATGATGCGAAGAGGAGAATTTTGACCGCCTCGATAATTCCTAAATTCAGATTCCCACGGCACTACTTCTTCGCAAACAAAGCGTTTATTATCGGGCGAAAATTTACCATCTGCCGCTCGTTGAATCGCAAATTGGGTTAGCATTCCGCCTTTTGTGGAAACCGTCCAAAGTTGGTCGTTCATAGGTCTTGGTGTTCGTACTCTTCCAGAAGCAAAAAGTACATTTGCACCATCAGCAGTCCATCCTCTCACCAAATCCGCCCCAGGATGCCAAGTTAGTCTTTGGGGTTCTCCACCTTCAATGGGTACGGTGAAAACATCCGTATTGCCATCATATTGACCAGAAAAAGCAAGGGTTTTTCCATTAGGAGAAAAGTGAGGTTCAGATTCAACACCAGCGTATGTTGTGATGCGTTTTACTTGCGAACCATCCTGATTTGCGAGCCAAATATCTCCTCCATATACAAAAGCAATATGGGTTGAACTGATAGTGGGATTTCTAAGTAAACGGGTATCTTGTGCTTTGATTTGGCTATTAAAATTGGCAAAAATAGTCCAAATCAACAAAGACTTAGTGAGTGACGAAATGTTCATTTTAATATGTGTTTAGGGCAACATTTTCTTCAAATTTAGGAATAATTGTTAGAAAAACAACCTACCAAAATCTCGGTGCTAAACATTCAAATCATTCTTTCCATTTAACCAATCAAAACCCTGTAAAGCACAAAACCGCCACAGGAAATTGCCTGTGACGGTTTTGCCATAAATAATAGCAAGGAATAATATTTTTATCTTTAACTATTTAATAGTAAAGTTACCAGTTCCAATTTTGAAACCTTCCGAGTATAACTCCACAGTATAGTTTCCAGCTTGGTATGGAGCTCCACGTGAATAAAGCATCTCCACGTTTTGATCGTTGTTTGTGAAAGCAACACTTCCTTTGGTTGTGTATGCCATCTCTTTTCCATCATAATCAAACACGCTTGAACCTGTGGCAGAATCCGTAATTACAGCACCGTTGGCATCCATAATTCGAACCATAATATCTTTGTTTTCTTGCTCTGTGATTGCATTTGAAGGCAATGTGAAAGATAATTTCAATTTATCAACTTTCTTCGCACGGTATTTTCCACCATCTTGAACTTTACCATTTGCTTTCACAGCATAAACTTGAAGATTCATTGCCTTCAATTGAGCACCCGTTTTCACTTTCTTAGACAATTCTTCATTTTTAGTGGTATAGTCTGCAACCGTTTGATTTAACTTCTCTTTATCTGTTTTCAAACCTGTGTTCTCATCAATAAAAGTTTGTTTCTCTTGAACCAAAACATCTTTTTCTTTCGATAAAGTCACGGTTTGAGCTGTCAAATTCTCATTATCTGTTTTCAACTGAGCTATAACATTATCTTTTTCAGTTAATAAAGCTACGTAATCAGCAATTTTGGCATCGTATTGTTTAGAATTATAAAATTTGGCATTTTTCAACGCTTTCTTATCTTTTTCTAATTGGGTTCGAGCCGCCACTAATTCATCTACCTTACCACCCAATGCCGTTATTTCGGCAATCTTTGCGTCCAACTGAACTGCTACTGAGTCTAAACGTGATTTCGTACTTGCTAATTGCTCAACTTTTTGGTTGATTACCTGCTCTTGATTGGTGTTTGTTTTCTTAGAATCGTATAATAAATATCCTAAAAAACCAATGAATAACATCGTCACAGCTAATGCTGCTTTCAATATGCCATTTCCGTTATTGTTGTTACTTTGCGTCGTCTCCATTTTTATTTGTTTGGGGTTTGAAAGATTACTAATTTATTTAAGTAAATTTTCTTTTCATCAAATTTATTTAGTGTTTTATTTTTAATTCTGACATAAAATTAACGGGTTAAATACACATTTCATATAGTATCACACATAAAGGCATTATCAAAGGATAATTTTAAAATTTTAACTTATTGATTTTCAGATATTTATATTAAAATCATTTCATTATATCACCTTATCATGTGATTAAAAAACACAAAAAAATGATGAAAAATATTTCATATATTACGTCATGTGAGTAGAAAATTTAAGAAGTTTTTAATTTTTTTAAACAAAATACTTTCACAAAGATTTATATTGAACAATGACGTAAACTATTATTAGATATTTAAAAAATGATACATCTTTCTTCAAATACTAACTGTGATACTTTCAGCGAATTTAGTCCTGTAACTCCGCTTTCGGCTGCTTATGAGTTTATGGAGATTTCCAGAAAAGATAGAAGTGAGTACAATGTATTAGAATATTTTGCTCAATCAAGAAACTGGAATTTTGATTTGAATAGAATAAAACGTTTTCTCCAAAATCGTAATAATACAATCGTTGTTACGTGTGAAAGAGAAAAAATTGAGTGGGTAAGTAAAGGTTTTACCAGAATGACTGGATATGGCTCAAATGAAGCTATTGGTCAATTTCCAAGATTTTTGCAAGGTTCTGAAACTTCAGTAGAAGCGAAAAAATCAATTAGAACCAAAATAAGTGTTGCAGAAAAATATTCTGGAAAGATTGTTAATTATCGAAAAAATGGAGAAATTTATCTTTGTAAGGTTGATATATTACCTGTTTATGATAAATCAAATAGCTTAGTAAATTTCATCGCCTTTGAACATGAGATTGAGGCGTAAAAAAAGATTAATCATTATCCATTTCTATAAAATATTACGTGAAAAGTCTTTCAAAGAGGTTAGAAAGACAACACAACGGACGAAGTCATAAGAACTTCGTCCGTTTATTTTTTTATGATGCTTCCCAACAAATACCTACAAACAATTATCAGAATCTAATCCGTCAAATACTTTATAATTCCGAAATAAATTGACGTAGATTTGTACATTCTTTATCATATCCCCTTTTCAATGCAAGCCTTTCAAATATTAAAAGTATCAACGCATTTATCTACCGAAATCCAGCATAAAATTGACTTCAAAACTAAGCCAACGGGAGCTTTAGGAATGTTAGAAAATTTGGCTTTACAAATTGCTCTTATTCAAAAAAACCTATCTCCTACGCTCCTGAACCCACATTTAGTCGTTTTTGCAGCTGATCATGGACTCGCTCGTGAGGGTGTCAGTAAGTATCCGTCCGAAGTAACTTATCAAATGGTTTTGAATTTTGTGGCGGGTGGTGCTGCCATCAATATCTTCGCAAAACAGAACGGTTTTGAGTTGAAAGTGGTTGATTCGGGGGTGTTGAGAGACTTCCCTCCTACCCTTCCAATTATTCATCAAAAAGTAGCTCATGGCACAAAAAGTTCTTTGCATGAATCCGCAATGACTTTATCGGAAGTTGGAAAGTGCATTGAATTAGGAGCGAAAGTTGTGCAGGATATTTTCGAGAAGGGTTGCAACGTAATTGGTTTTGGCGAAATGGGAATTGGCAACACTTCCTCGGCAAGTTTATTGATGTCAAAAATTTGTGACATTCCGCTTGTGGATTGCGTGGGTAGAGGAACAGGTGTGGATGACGAAGGACTAAAACATAAAATTTCCATCTTAGCAAACGTCTTAAACAAACATCAAGAAGAGGAATCGACGCTTCAAACTTTAGCGAATTTAGGAGGATTTGAGATTGCACAAATGGTTGGAGCCATGTTGCAAGCCGCTCAGAATCAAATGATTATCCTAATAGATGGTTTTATTGCAACTTCCGCTTTCTTGGTGGCTCATGCTCTT
>JANXML010000153.1 GCA_025354645.1 Arcicella sp.
ATGGCGATATTCCGTATTTGACAAACGGGACAATGAAGTCATGTTTGCCGATGAAGCGGACAAAGCGAAAAATTATTGGCAATTCAAAAAGTACGATGCTTTTTCAAGAATTATTCAGACGGGTTTGATTAATAATATTGGTTCATCTAATCGAGCGGATTTACAAACTGCCTTTGATGGTCACGCAGGAGAGGTTTTTGAAGAAAGAGGAACGGATTTATTGGGTTATACAAACCGTTCATTTCCAAGTAGTTATAGACCAGAAGACGGAAACGTAAAGTTTGTATCCTATTTTGATGATTATTTGTGGAATTCAAACACTGCCTTCAACTTTCAACTTGCAACCGCTTTTCATCCACAACAGACCAATGTTAAAGGCTCAATGACGGGGAGTTTGGTAAGGAATTTAGAAACTAATGCGTGGTATAAATTCACTAATTTTTACGACTATAAATTAAGAGATATTCAAACATTTTCAGAAAATCATTTGGGTGGTATTGATAGAATGGATTATCAATATCGTTTTAATAATGAGGTGTTACTGATGCGAATGGAACATCAAGGAATTAATGAAATTTATCATTACGATTATGACCATGCAGGAAGAAAAACTGCCTTTAAACACACGTTAAACGGTGCTTTAAAGAACGTAGCAAAATATGAATATGACCAAATTGGACGATTAAAAACCAAGAAATTAAGCCCAACCAATGACATTGGAACGCAGGCTTCGGGCGAATGGAATAATACAAATGTTTGGTTAAACGGCTCGGTTCCCTCCGTCAATGACCACGTTTTTATTAACGAAACCCACACCATTATCATTCCAAACGGGCAAGCGGGTTCAGCGGGAAGTTTGTTTTTGGGCGGAACTTTGAATAATTATGGACGTTTAGATTTAGGAAAACTACCCACTCTTTTTGGCGAGGGTGATTTAGAAACGATTGATTATTCCTATCATATTCGAGGCGGTTTAAGGGGAATAAATTTAGATGCTTCGGGAAATCTGACGAGCAAATTATTTTCGATGAAATTGGGCTATGAAAATGCTGGATTTTTTGATGGAAATATTGGGAAGCAAGAATGGAAAAGTAATTTAGATAATGTAACCCGTTCATTTACTTACAGTTATGATGGAGCTTCACGTATTATACAAGGCATATACGCAGGTGCAGGAACAGAAAATTACTCCTTAAATAATGTCAATTATGATTTGAATGGAAATATCAAGAATTTATCAAGGAACGGATGGAAGTCTGATAATAGTTTTGGATTAGTGGATAATTTGAATTACACTTACAACGCTAATTCTAATAAGATTTTGAAAGTGGATGATTCAAGCAATGAAACAGCCAGTTTTAGAGACATTGCAGGGGATGATTATACGTATTCATTGGATGGAAGTTTGACCAATGATAATAACAAAGGTATCTCTATAATTGAATACAATTATCTTAAAAAGCCAAGAAGAATTGTTAAAGATGGTGTAGAGATTTTGTATCAATATGATGCTTCTGGAAAAAAATTAAAAGAGACTGTTGGTACACAAGTAACTGATTACGTGGGTAACCTCATTTACAAAAACAATGGTTTGTATCAAATTTCATATGATGAAGGACGAATCACAAACGGTATTTATGAGTATAATATTACCGACCATTTAAGTAATTTACGGGTAGCTTTTAAAGATTCTTCGGGCATTGCCAAGATAGTTCAAAGTAACGCTTATGGCGTTTTTGGCAATGAGTTGAGAGGACTAAGTTTTGAGAGCAACCCAGCGACCAAGAACAATTTTAAATTTTTGGGAAGAGAAAGTTTACCCGAACTTGGTTTAGTAGATTTACAAAAACGTTGGTACGACCCCGTTATTGGACGCTTTATATCCATCGACCCAAGCCCCGATATTGGCGGACAAGAAAGCCAAAGTACCTACCAATATTCATGGAATAACCCCGTTTTACGCTCTGACCCCAATGGAGATTATCCCGATTTTGGTGAATTCCTGCAACAAGCCAGGACTTATGTAGCTAATAAAGTTAATCAGGCAGTTTCTAATTTTGCTCAGGCTACCGTTAAAGCATTTAAACAAGGAGCAAGAGATATAGCAAATAATACCGAATTTGCTGTTTACGGAAAAGCTGGTGTTAGCCTCACTACTGGTGCTGGTGGAGCTGCACAAGTGAAAGGACTTGGGGTAGATGCTCGATATGGTCATGCAGAATTACTTTCGGGAGGTGTTGAGTTAGATTCAAAAAAAGGGGGGAATGTAAGTGGAAATTATGCTGGTAAAAATGGAGACCAGAAAGAAGTATCTGCCGTTAGTGCTGGATTAGTTCTCGAAGGAGGATATACAAAAGAAACAACCACTAATAAAAATGGAAGTGTTGCTACAAAATCAGAGATAGATGCTGGCGGTGTTTATGGTGCTATTCCAACTCCACTCGGACCACTTCCTCTTGGTGCAGGCGTTAAATTATCAAGAGAGACATCAGCAACAGGGAACGTTTATGAAACACGAGTAGAAGGTGCAAGAACTAGTGCTAAAATAGGTACGCCTTTTACTTTTTCGTTTGATGCAAGTTTTGGAATTAGAGCAACTTATACCCCTAAAAAAGATGACTAACAAAATTGAAATTAGCAAATTTGATATAAAAGCCTCACAAGTAATGACTTGGGTTATTACACTATTGTTTTTAATAGTGTCCGCAGGTATCATATTTTCCTCGTATACTCTAAATGGGCTTTACGTTATTATTTTAGTAATATTTATGACTATAATAGTAAATTTTGCAGGTGCTAAAATGTGGAATATTTGGTATGAGAAAGACTTTTTAATTATTCAAAACATTTACAAAATACAGAAAGTGCCTATCAATCAGTTTAAAAAAGTTGAAATGACAAGCGTTTTTAATAACGGCTATACGCTTTACTTACATGATGATAAAGAGTATCAGTTTAAAATTAAGCCAACTGAGGATTTAGTGTTGTTTTTTAAAAGTGACCCTCAATATTATGCAAAGGAAATGACCCAAAAACTCAATGAATTAAAAACAAAAAAGCCCTCATTCTGAGGGCTTTTTTGTTTTACAGAGTATATTGTTGTTTCGCCCTTGTATCACGGATAAAGGCATCCAAGAGAGCAAACACGGTTTTCTTTTCATCTTCGGGCAGTTGCTCAATGGCTTGCAATCGTTGCACATTTCGACGTTGTTGGTGTTCCCTTTGAGCAAAAATCTTGGCGTGCCGTCGTTGCGTGTTATCACCAACGACACTTGCGGAAGCACCCCGAGGATAAAATTACGAGTACCTAAGAATCAAAAAAAGGTCATTGAACGAAAT
>JANXML010000203.1 GCA_025354645.1 Arcicella sp.
ATCGCCCGTGCGAGGGTCAATGGTAAAGGAACTCGGGGCAGAAGCCACCTCGTTGGGTTGCACAAAACCCGCAATCGCTTGCCCTCTCAACTTACAATCGTCTTGCTCACCTCTGCGGCAGGCAATCAATTTATAGGCTAAGCTGTCACCTTCAACGTCGATGGCGTTGGGATTATGGATAAACTTTTGACCCACCACCGCCGTTAAATCCACCGCTGGATTTAATAAAATAGGCGTGGAATTCTGCCCCAAGCCTGCATTAACTTTCAAAATCGTTTCAACAAAAAACGGTACAGATTGAGAATCACCTGGAATATTTTTGACATCCTTATTTCTGTTTGGAATAGCAATAGTTATACGATAGTCGGAAGGAGCTGCAAATGTATAAATTGTTTTATAAATTCCTTTCGCAACGCCATTTCCAAGATCTTCGCCTTGTCCATTACCATTAATTCTGGGAGCTTTATTAATAATATTTAATCCATCTCCAAAACAGAAAAAGACTTCTTTTTCTTCAGTCCATGCTCTAATTCCATTGGGAGTATTGTCGCAATAAATGGTTAACGTAAACTCATACGTCAGTGAAGTAGTCGAAATTCGTTTAACCGAAATTTCTCCTCCTCTCATGTGAGTAGCAAAGGATTTGGTAGTGAATAGACTTAAAAAAATGCCTAAAATTAGTGTATAGAATAGTTTTGATTTCATTTGTTATTCAAAAAAGGGCTATATTCATTTGTTTCATGTTAAAAATATTTTTTCAATAACTAATAAACAATATTTTAAAACACAAAGTTGAAATTTTAGTGTTGTGTTATTTATTTTACTGACATATTCTGTTTTTTAACCAAATCTTGTTTTATTGTAAAAAAACGAAAAAAGATTGTAATTAATTGCTAAAAAGTAATAGATAATTTGAAAGACAAACGTTTGGGTATTAGTTTTGGGTATTGGTAATTAGTTAACAATAATTGAGTATTAGTTAATGAAAATTAGAGGTTTAAATTAATTTTTTAATTAGTTACCTGTTTCCAAATATCAATAAAATAAACTAAAACAATTATAAAATGTCTTGGGTAACAAAAACATTATCAAGCTCGCTGGGTAGAAAACTCATTATGGGGGTCACGGGAATTTCATTAATACTATTTTTATTAGTTCACTGCGGAATAAATTCATTGATTTTCTTTAATGACGGAGGCAAAACTTTTAATGCAGCGGCTGAATTTATGGGACATAATTGGGTGATTAGAACCGCCGAAGTAGGTTTGATGTTAGGCTTCATTATTCATATTGCAGATGGTTTATTGCTTTGGAAATCAAATCGTGAGAAACGTCCTGTGATGTACGCAATTGTGAAAGGGGAAGCCAATTCAACTTGGTACTCTCGTTCAATGGGGCTTTTAGGAACATTAGTGCTAATTTTCTTAATTATTCACTTACGCCACTTTTGGATAACGAGCCGTTTTACGGATACAATTACAGGTGGAAGCACAACGCTTTTTGCGGAGATGGTAGCAACTTTCAAAAATCCATTTGTAGTAATTATTTACGTATTAGGCTGTTTTTCATTATCATACCATTTGATGCACGGATTTCAAAGTTCATTTCAAACATTGGGAGTAAATCATCCAAAATATACACCTTTTATTAAAGGATTAGGTTTCGGTTTTGCTATTCTCATTCCTTTAGTATTTGCGGCAATGCCAATTTCGATGTATTTTGGATGGGTATCGTAAATAGAAAGTTATTAAGTTTTAAGAGATAAGTTATTAAGTTATTGAAACGTGAGTTGTATTATTTTAAAATATTAGGATTTAATGTTAGCGTATTTTTACAATAACTTAATACTTAACAATCTTAAATTTAACAACTTACATCTTAACATCAATTCATAAATAACAATTTTATGTCAACTATATTAGATGCTAAAATACCAAGTGGACCAATTAATGAGAAATGGACAGATTTCAAATCTCATGTACCTTTGGTAAATCCCGCCAATAAGCGGAATATTGAAGTTATTGTGGTCGGTACTGGCTTGGCTGGTGCTTCGGCAGCGGCTTCTTTGGCAGAATTAGGATACAAAGTTAAAGCATTTTGTTTCCAAGATTCACCCCGCAGAGCTCACTCAATTGCGGCTCAAGGAGGAATTAATGCTGCCAAAAATTACCAAAATGATGGCGATTCAGTTTTTCGTCTTTTTTATGATACCATTAAAGGTGGAGATTATCGTGCAAGAGAAGGAAATGTTCATCGTTTGGCGGAAGTATCTGGTTCAATTATTGACCAATGTGTGGCTCAGGGAGTTCCTTTTGCTCGTGAATATGGCGGTTTATTATCTAACCGTTCTTTCGGTGGAACGCAAGTTCAACGCACATTCTATGCCGCTGGACAAACTGGACAGCAATTATTGTTAGGAGCGTATTCAGCTTTGCAACGTCAAATTGGTTTAGGAAATGTAACGATGATGACTCGCCACGAAATGATGGACGTTGTGATGATTGATGGGAAAGCCCGTGGAATTATTGCTCGTGATTTGATTTCTGGTAAGTTAGAACGCCATTTTGGACACGCTGTTTTATTATGTACGGGTGGGTATGGAAACGTTTTCTATCTTTCAACCAATGCAATGGGTTCAAACGTATCGGCAACTTGGAAAGCACACCGCAAGGGAGCGTTTTTTGCCAATCCATGTTACACGCAAATTCACCCCACTTGTATTCCAGTATCAGGAGACCACCAATCAAAATTGACTTTAATGTCAGAATCCTTGAGAAATGATGGTCGTATTTGGGTTCCAAAAAAACAAAATGATACTCGTTTAGCCATTGATATTCCAGAAGAAGAAAGAGATTATTATTTGGAACGTCGTTATCCTGCTTTCGGAAATTTAGTACCCCGTGATATTGCCTCTCGTGCCGCCAAAGAGCGTTGTGATGCAGGTTATGGCGTAGGAACTTCCAAAATGGCGGTTTATCTTGATTATGCCGAAGCCATTCTTCGTTACGGAAAAGGTGAAGCCAATAAACAAGGAATTCACGATGCAACGCCCGAACAATTGCAGGAAATGGGCAAGGCAGTCGTGAAAGAAAAATACGGTAACTTGTTTGATATGTACAAGCAAATTACTGGCGAAGACCCTTACACTTTACCCATGCGTATTTATCCAGCGGTTCACTACACAATGGGGGGACTTTGGGTTGATTATAATCTAATGACCACAGTTCCAGGGCTTTATGCTTTGGGCGAAGCCAATTTCTCTGATCACGGTGCCAATCGTTTGGGAGCGTCGGCTTTGATGCAAGGTTTGGCAGATGGCTATTTTGTGTTGCCATACACCATTGGAGCATATCTGGCAAGTGATATTCGTACAAAAGCAATTCCAACGGATGCTCCTGAATTTGTTCAGGCGGAGAAAGAAGTGCAAGAGCGAATCAATAAAATGATGTCAATTAAAGGCACAAAATCGGTTGATTATTTCCATAAAAAATTAGGAAAAATCATGTGGGATAAGTGCGGTATGGCTCGTAATGAGGCAGGTTTGAAAGAAGCAATTACTGATATTAGAGGTTTGATTAAAGAGTTTTGGTCGGATGTAAGAATTCCAGGCGATACCGATGAGTTTAACCCAGAATTAGAAAAAGCAGGTCGTGTGGCAGATTTCTTAGAATTAGGAGAATTAATGTGCGTTGATGCTTTGGATCGTAACGAATCATGCGGAGGACACTTCCGTGAAGAATTTCAAACAGAAGACGGTGAAGCTTTGCGTGATGATGAAAATTATGCCTACGTTGCCGCTTGGGAATATAAATCACAGTCTGAATTTGAATTGCATAAGGAAGAATTAGTTTTTGAAAATGTTAAAATTGCTCAAAGAAGCTATAAATAGTGGGTTTGGGGGTTGGGATTTAGGATTTGAGGGAGCCTTC
>JANXML010000217.1 GCA_025354645.1 Arcicella sp.
TCTATAATTGGATTCAACAAAAAACAAATATTCATATTGCCTCAAAAGTTAGGTCTGAAAATGGACTATTCGTGCATATTTACGCTAAATTGGTTGCCGCTGTCCTACTTTTGATTGAGTTTTAACCCGTAATTCGCATAAATTTTAAATATATTTGTACTCAATTCATTAAATTGAACGATACACCGTTCACCGTGTACCGTTCACCTTTAACCGATTATATCATGCAAATCCTTCAACAAATTTTATTCGTGCTGGCTCTCGGTGGAGCTGGTTATTTAATTGCCAATCGAATTGGCATCATCAAAAAAACTATTCAATTGGGGCGTGCCGAAGACCGCTCTGATAGACCCGCTGAACGTTGGGCAACGATGTTTAGAATTGCTCTCGGGCAAAAAAAGATGTTCGATAAACCAGTTGTGGGCATTATGCACTTTGTGATTTATGCAGGATTCATCTTGATTAATGTGGAAGTGCTTGAAATTATCTTGGATGGCATCTTGGGAACGCACCGTCTTTTTGCTCCTGTTTTGGGGGATTTTTATCGCTATTTAATTAACTTTTTCGAGTTCTTAGCATTTGGCGTTTTAGTGGTTTGCGTAATCTTCTTGGCTCGTAGAAACATTACCAAAGTTCAAAGATTACAACCAACTCGCCATCGTGAATTGAATGGTTTTCCAGTAATCGATGCTAACACAATTCTTTGGGCAGAAATTATTTTAATGACGGCTTTATTAACGATGAATGCCGCCGACAGCGTTCTCCAAGACCGTGGCAATGAACATTATCATCAAGTCGGGACGTTTGCGTTCTCTGGATTTCTGAAACCTTTATTTACTTCTTTTTCTGATACTTCGTTGGTTGCTTACGAACGAATCACTTGGTGGTTGCACATTTTGGGTATTTTGGCTTTTGGTTTATATGTTACTTATTCAAAACACCTTCATATTTTCTTGGCGTTTCCCAATACGTATTTCTCGAATCTTGAACCAAAAGGAGAAATGCCAAATATGCCCGACGTAACGAAGGAAGTACAAATTATGTTGGGAATGGCTCAACCTGATGCCAACGCTCCTTCCGAAATTGCTCGATTTGGAGCAAAAGACGTGAAGGATTTAACTTGGAAAAACCTCATGGATGCCTACTCGTGTACACAATGTGGGCGTTGTACGGATGCTTGCCCTGCCAATATGACGGGTAAGCAACTATCACCCAGAAAAATCATGATGGACACTCGAAATCGTTTGGAAATCGTGGGGGCAAATATGGCTGCCAACGGTGGAAACTTTGTGGATGATGGTAAATCGCTTTACGGAGACCATATTTCTGCCGAAGAGTTGCGTGCTTGTACAACTTGTAATGCTTGCGTACAGGAATGTCCCATTAATATTTCGCCTTTGGATATTATTTTACAAATGCGTCGCTACCAAATTATGGAAGAATCTGATGCTCCTGCGTCTTGGAATGCGATGTTTTCGAACTTGGAAAATAATCAAGCTCCGTGGAAATTTTCGCAAGGAGATAGGTTTAATTGGGCGGAAGGAATTAAGTAATTGTAATTTGGTGAGTCAGTGATTTAATGAAAATACGGATATAATACGGATACAATGCAAATATATTCGTAATATTGTTCTATCATTTATTTCCCTAAATTATGTTTGAAAAAAAGCTGTTGTTTAGTTTTGAGGTTACTCAAAAAATCCTGCAACAAATAAGTTACATAGATACTTTCAAAGGCAAATGGACTCATTTAGATAAAAGCGATAGTCGTTATTTGAAAGAACTACGACAAATTGCAACCATTGAAAGTATTGGTTCTTCCACAAGAATTGAGGGAGCAACATTGACAAATGCAGAAGTGGCAGAATTGATTAAAAAAGTTAAAGTTACTTCTTTCAAAAGTAGAGACGAACAAGAAGTAATGGGTTATTATGATGTGCTTGATTTGATTCTGGAAAATGCCAAAGAGGTGGAACTATCAGAAAATCATATCAAACAGTTGCATAGTATTTTGTTGAAATATAGCAGTAAAGATACCCGACACAGAGGGCAGTATAAGTCATTGTCCAATAAAGTAGTAGCCAATTATCCTGATGGTAGCCAGCGAATAATTTTTAATACTACCGAACCCCATCTGACTCAAAAAGAGATGATGGATTTGATGGAATGGACTAATAATCAGTTAGTTAATAAGAACACTCATCCGTTAATCGTCATTGGGCTATGGGTATATGAGTTTTTATCAATCCACCCTTTTCAAGATGGAAATGGAAGATTATCCCGCTTGATTACTACGCTATTATTGATTCAAAGTGATTATGATTTTGCCCAATATATCTCACTTGAACACATCATTGAGCAACGAAAAACGGACTATTACCAAGCCCTGATGAATGCGCAACAGTTTAGATATTCAGAACAGGAAATTGTGAATGATTGGATGGTTTTTTTCTTGGAATGTATGCAGATTTTAATTGAACGTTTGGAAGCAAAAATGAATAAAAATCTTGCAAAAAGACATTATCTTAATAATCGTCAAAAAGACATTTTAGTGTTGTTTAATGCAGATAAGTCTTTGAAAATTAGCGATATATCTTTGAAGCTATCTGATTATTCAGTTAATACTTTAAAGAAGGATATTCAATATTTGTTGTCAGAAGGATATATTCAAAAAATGGGAGTTGGTAAGGCTACTGTGTATTGGCTGAAAAACGAGATAGTGAAAGGAAATGATTAACAAAAACCACAAAAACAACATGAAAACACTCTTAAAAATCATAATCGGCATAGTCACCATTGGAACAATTGGTTATTTGGCTGGTCCAAAACCCGAAGCTCCCAAATTGGACGTACCAATGTTTAAACTCACGGGTGATTTGCCTACTTTGGATAAACAAATCAACGAAGGAGAAGCCGCTGAAAAAGGCATTCGTCCCGACTGTCAGGCACGTATTGTGTGGGCAGATTCTTTGAAAAAAGAGAAAACCAAATTGGTGATTCTTTATGTTCATGGGTTCTCGGCTACGCAGGAAGAAGGCAATCCTGTGCATCGGAATCTTGCCAAAAAATACGGTGCAAACCTCTATTTGGCACGTTTGGCAGGGCATGGCATCGACTTGGGAGATTCCACAATGGCAAGCGTAACGGCTGATGATTTCGTGCTATCGGCTGAACACGCTTTGGCGGTGGCAAAGACTTTGGGCGATGAAGTAGTGGTAGTTGGAACATCTTTCGGTGGAGCTTTGACGGCTTATTTGGCATCAAAACATCCTGAAATTAAGGCAATTGTGATGTATTCGCCTTGCATCAAGGTTTATGACGACAACGCCGAACTGTTGGATAATCATTGGGGCTTGGCTTTGGGCAAGGTTGTTTCGGGTTCGGAGGTTCGTGATTTCAAGGCGAAAAATCCTCAACACGCCGCTCATTGGTGTACGCATTATCACTTGAACGGGGTTATTGCCTTACAAAATTTCCTAACCAATGCTATGAGTCCAGAGACCTTCGGGAAGGTAAAATGCCCTACTTTTATGGGATATTATTACAAAAATGAAGAAGAACAAGACAAAGTGGTTTCTGTGCCAGCATTGTTGAAAATGTATGATGAATTAGGCTCTGTAAAGAAGCAAAAAGTAGCATTCACAAATGTAGGAAATCACGTGCTGGCATCGCCTATTCTTTCAAAAGATGTGGCAACGGTGCAGGTGGAGACGGAAAAGTTTTTGGATGGGGTTTTAGAGAAATAATAGATTAAAAAGATGAACCATTTAGAAGAACTATTAGAATTAGCCAAATTAGAAGAAGGGAATAAAAATAAAGTTTTGATTTTAGGAGAAATAAGACCAGAAATGGCTACATTTTTAAGTGAACAATCTGGAATTAGTTTGAATAACTATAAATTTTCAGTTGATGTTTATGCTATCAGACACATTATCAAAAATCATAGTCAATCGGAAATAGAAACACCAAAAGGGCAAATAGCCATAACTGATGAGGATTTTGAGCTAATAATTGATATTTTAGAAAACCCTGACTTGGTTTTTTATGATGGTAAAAATAAGTTGGGAAAGGATGTTTTCCAATTCCAAAAATTGATTGAGAATAAGTACGTGGTAATTAAGGAAGTAAGAACTGGCAAGAAACAATTAGCGTTAAATTCTATGCGGATAATAAAAAAGAACCGCCATAATTGACCGTTCTTTTATAAACAACGAGCGAATGCTTAACCTAAGTTATCCTTCCTCCTAACGTCCAAAACGTCTTTGTTCGATGTAAAGGTACAAAATTTTAAAACATTTGTCAAGAGAAAAATCAACAGAATAATGATACAAGAAATGGAATATAAAGTGCCTACAATGGCTGAAATGATGGCATCGGGCGAAACTCCCGAAGTGCTTTTTTGGGTGGGTTGTGCGGGATCTTTTGATGATAGATACAAAAAAGTAACGATTGCTTTCTGTAAAATCTTGAACCAAGTGGGCATAAAATTCGCCGTTTTGGGTACGGAAGAATCCTGTACGGGTGACCCTGCACGTAGAGCGGGCAACGAGTTTCTATTTCAGATGCAAGCCACCATGAATATTCAAGTATTGGATGGCTACGGCGTGAAGAAAATCGTAACGGCTTGTCCGCACTGTTTTAATACCTTGAAAAACGAATATCCAGCTTTGGGTGGTAATTATGATGTCATTCACCATTCTACTTTTTTGCAAGAACTTATCAACACGGGTAAGGTGAAATTAGCGGGTGGCGGAGAATTCAAGGGCAGGAAAATCACTTTTCACGATTCATGTTATTTGGGACGTGCCAACGATATTTACGAAGCTCCAAGAGCCGTTTTAGAAGCATTAGACGCTGATTTAGTAGAAATGAAACGTTGCAAAACCAAAGGACTTTGTTGTGGTGCGGGCGGTGGACAGATGTTCAAAGATGCTGAGAAAGGAACGAAGGAAGTGAATATTGAACGCATTGAAGAGGCTCTGGAAACGGGAGCAACCACGATTGCCGTAGCTTGTCCGTTTTGTATGGTTATGATGTCTGATGGGGTGAAAAACAAAGAAAAAGAGGACACCGTGAAGGTATATGATTTATCGGAATTATTGTTGGAGGCGATGTAAATGATGATTCATTGTAAGTTTTTGATAGATAAATAGATAGTATAATTTGGACTTTACAAAAAACTATTTTGAGTTACCAACCTTGTAATTGAATTGAAATCACAGTTTTTGAGTAAATTAGAAGGCAAGTTCACGAGAGCTTGCCTTTTTTAATTTATCAACTCCATGAAAAAAATACTATTAACCTTCCTCACAACAGCCCTAATTTTCAGTACAAAAGCACAACAACTTTCGGTTGAACAAATCATGCAAGACCCCAAATTTACCATTGGTGCTTTGCCTTCAAATATCTTTTGGTCGGAAGATTCTAAAACAATTTATTTTAGTTGGAATCCAGATAAAAATAAGGCTGATTCGTTGTATGGAGCATCTGTTATAGAAAAAAAGCCTTTTAAAGTTTCTCCTCAAACCCGTCGGGCTTTGCCTGCACAAGGAAATTATTCTACCGATTTTGGCAGAAAAGTATATGCTAAAAATGGGGATATTTATTTGATGGATTGCCGAACGATGGCAATTCGACAGATTACGAATACAATTGAAACTGAATCAAATCCAACCTTTAATGGTAAGGATGATAAAATTATCTATACCAAAGTAAACAACCTTTACAGTTTCACGATTGCCAACGGAGCAATTGACCAATTGACTAATTTTCAGGTGGGTACAAAAAAAGCCGAACCCAAATTGAGTGAACAAGAAAAATGGCAAAAACAAGACCAGTTGAGCTTATTCGATATTTTGAAGGAACGTTCCGATAAGAAAAAGGAGGGCGATAAAATTCAGAAAGCAGATTTGCCAAAACGTGCCAAAGAGATTTTTGTGGATGATAAAGCCGTTCTCGAACCACAATTAAGTCCCGATGAAAAGTATATCACCTATCGTTTAGTCAAATCTGTAAAGGAAGCAAAATCTGCCGTTGTGCCGAGTTACGTAACTGAATCGGGTTTTACCGAAGATTTACCCGCCCGAACAAAAGTTGGAGCAGCACAAACATCTTTTGAATTTTGGGTTTATGACATCAAAAAAGATACATCTCTACAAGTTTTAACCAAAGAAATTGACGGTATTTTTGACGAACCAGATTATTTAAAAGATTATGTAAAGAAAAGTGCCGTGGTCAGAAAAGATACTGCCAAGAAGAAACCTGAACCTCGGAAGGTGATTTTTAGTAATGCTGTGTGGTCGGAGGATGGGAAGTATTGTGTGGTCGTAGTGAAAAGTCAGGACAATAAAGACCGTTGGATTATGCGGCTCGACCCAACCACTCAAAAATTGCAAACCATTGACCGTCAGCGAGATGAGGCTTGGATTGGTGGACCTGGCATTGGGTTTTCAGGCAGTACTGGAACCTTAGGATTCTTGGCGGATAATCAAACATTATACTTTCAATCAGAAGCAGACGGATACTCGCATCTCTATATCATAAACTTGGCTTCTTCCGCCCGTAAGCAAATTACAAAGGGAAAATTTGAAATTCAGTCGGTGCAATTATCCAGAGATAAACGAAGTTTTTATATCACCACCAATGAAGAACATCCAGGCGAACAACACTTCTATCGAATGGCTACATGGGGAGGCACACGCACAAGATTAACCAAAATGACAGGTTCAAATCAAGTAGTTTTATCACCCGATGAAACCAAATTAGCATTCCTAAATTCTTTCTCGAATCGCCCCTGGGAGGTTTATTTAAAGGAAAATACGGTTGATGATGCCCCTTCTCAAATCACAAAATCGCAAAGCCGACAGTTCAAAGAATATAAATGGCGTGAACCCGAAATTGTGACATTCCCAGCCGAAGATGGTTCCGTTGTGTATGCACGACTCTACGCCTCTAAAACGGGCGAGGAAGGCAAAAAACCAGCCGTTATTTTTGTTCACGGAGCTGGATATTTACAGAACGTTCATAAATGGTGGAGTCAGTATTTCAGAGAATATATGTTTCATAATATGCTCGTGGATAATGGCTATACTGTATTGGACATTGACTATCGTGCTTCGGCGGGTTACGGACGAGATTGGCGAACAGGAATTTATCGTTTTATGGGTGGGAAAGACCTTTCTGATAACGTTGATGGAGCAAAGTATCTTATTGAAAATCAGGGGATTAGTGCTAAAAAGATTGGTATTTATGGAGGTTCTTATGGTGGTTTTATTACGTTGATGGCAATGTTCACAAAGCCCGATGTTTTTGCGGCGGGAGCAGCTCTACGTCCCGTCACGGATTGGGCGGCGTATAATCATCCATACACGGCAAATATTTTGAATGAACCTCAAACCGATTCAATTGCTTATAAAAAAAGTTCACCCATTTATTTTGCCGAAGGATTAAAGGGTAAACTCTTAATTTGTCACGGAATGGTGGATGTAAACGTTCATTATCAGGATGCCGTCCGACTTACACAGCGATTAATTGAACTCAAAAAAGACCATTGGGAATTGGCTTCTTATCCCATGGAAGACCACGGTTTTGTGGAGCCAAGCTCCTGGATGGATGAATATAAACGGATTTTTAAATTGTTTGAAGAGACTTTAAAGAAGTAAACTATAATTTAAAAAAGGACGTTGAAAACAATTCAATGTCCTTTGAAACAAATCCTGGCGTAATCACTCCTGCAACATTCAACAATATATTTATTTTCCCAAATTTCCGAATTGCTTTTTGAACTACATTTTGCCAATTTTCAATGGATGTCACATTCAATCCTTCAATTAAGCATGTTTCTGGTATCCAATGTTAAGTTTCAACCTTAAGTATATCAATTAAAAAGTCAGTTGCAATCACGTTGTGACCTTGATTATAAAAAACGTCTGAAAGGTGTTTTCTAATACCATTGGCACTTCCTGTAATAAAAATCGTTTTTTTCATAGGAAAATTTTATGCTGAAACAATTATCATTTACCTTCGTTTATTCTTTGCAATATTAAATTTTTTATCAATATAATCTAACAAAATCAGAATGAAAAAGTCAATTTTAATTACAGCCATTGCTTCATTTTTTGCCATTGCTTCTTTTGCAAAAAATGTAAATACATCATCAAATGTATCAATCAACAAAATCACAGCAGATTCAACCGAATTTAAAGATTATTACGGAAGCTACAAAATGGCAGACAATCCGATGGTTGAAAAAATGAAAGTATTTTTCAAAGACGGAGAATTATTGGGAGAAGCATCTGGCTATCCAGCAACAAAATTAACTCGCAAAAAAGATGATGAATTTGAAGAAAGTAGCTTCGGAGCAGTGATAACTTTTACTCGTGTCGATGGAAAAGTAACAGGGATAAAAGTGGCAGTTCAGGGGCAAGAATTAGTGGGAACGAAGGAGTAAAAAATAAACTCCTAACACTAAATCTATATCGAATATCAAAGCCGCCACGATGATAAAAGATTTTAAAACGATTAAAGTGTGTTAGGAGTTTACAAACTTCTTTTCAGTTTAAATTTTTTGTCTGGTTCTAAGCCGCCACGAAAAACCAGACGATAAACTGTGATTAGCTATTTATTAATCCAAAGATATGTGTATATACACTAATTATCAATAGATAAGATTTGATTTTTATTAAGTATTTCACAAGCAACATTTTAACCTTATGAGCGTAAAAAAAACTGTTTGCATAATCGGGGCGGGTTCGTCTGGAATCACGGCGGCAAAGACTTTAAAAGAAAATGGAATCAGTTTTGACTGCTTTGAAAAGGGTTCTCAAATTGGGGGTAATTGGCGGTTTAATAATGATAACGGAATGTCATCTGCCTATCGTTCCTTGCACATCAATACTAATCGAATGATTATGGCGTATTCTGATTACCCAATGCCCGCAGAATATCCGATGTTTCCTCATCATAGCCATATTATTAATTATTTTGATGATTATGTAAACCATTTTGGTATTCGTCAAAATATTCAATTTAATACCGAAGTAAAAGACGTAACTCGCAACGATGATGGCACTTATACCGTTGAAACCGATAACGGTACTTATCTATATAAAAACGTAATTGTTGCCAACGGACATCATTGGAATCCACGTTTTCCAGAACCTGCATTTAAAGGAAATTTCACGGGAGAAATCCTGCATTCGCATTATTACAGAGAAGTTGAACAAATTAGAGGGAAGAATATCTTAGTAGTTGGCATTGGAAATTCTGCCGTAGATATTGCCTGTGAGGCGGCTCGTACTTATTCAGGAAATGTGGTGATTTCAACCCGAAGCGGAGCCAATATTGTTCCGAATTGGCTTTGGAGTATTCCGTTCGATAGTTTGGCAAATTCCTTGACTTCAAAATTACCAATTGCCATTCAGCGATTATTTTTAGGTTCGGCTTTGCGTTTGGCAAGAGGAAAACAAGAGGATTTTGGTGTCCCTAAACCAAAGCGACCATTGTTAAGCGAACACCCAACGCTCTCGCAAGATTTGTTAAATTTATCGGGTAGAGGTTTAATAAAATTTAAGCCCAATATCAAAGAATTCAGAGGCAAAACCGTAGTTTTTGAAGATGGAACCGAGCAAGATTTTGAGTTGATTGTGTACGCTACGGGCTATAAAGTGACGTTTCCATTCTTGAAAGAACAATCTTTTAATGTTTCAGAAACCAATGATTTTAGGTTGTATAAAAAAGTCATTCATCCTGATTATCAAGGACTTTATTTCTTGGCATTAATTCAACCTTTGGGGGCAATTATGCCATTGGCGGAAGTACAAAGCAAATGGATTGCCAACATTCTGACGGGCGAA
>JANXML010000240.1 GCA_025354645.1 Arcicella sp.
AAATAACTGAAATTTGTCCTGCCTAAACTGCATAGCCAATTTATGACTTGCTTAGATTTGACAAAAATAATAAAAATATTTTAACCTTTAAAGTTTGTTTTTAACACAGTACCTCGAAAGTAGAAAAAACTTTCGAGAAGTATAAAACGCCAGATACACTTGCCGAAAGTCATTTCTACTTTCGGCAAGTTCGCCAGAAAACATATTAAACAGTGTATTAATGTTACCAAAATTATTAATCTTTCGACTAATCTTTCATCGACGGTTATTTGCTTAAAAGTCACACCGTAAAATTACCTAATTTGAAAAATTCCGTAATTCTACGCTAAAACAGAAAGTGGAAGTTTTGTTACTTTGTATTGTTCAAACGAACAAGCTCTTACTCGTCTTATCTCTAATTGCAACATGAACACATCAGTACAAAATTACGCTTACCCAACAACGAGTTTAATAAATAACCTTCAATCAGTTATTTATGCAGACAGAAAAAAAACATCAATTATTATCAAAGATGTAATGATGTTGAAGGGAGAAGGAAATTACACGTATGTACACTTGAGTAATGGAAAGAAAATTTTACTTTCTAAAACGTTAAAAGAATTTTGCAAATTGTTTCAACAAAACGATTTTGCTCGTATCAGAAAGTCTTACCTCGTTAACCTTAATTATTTGAAAGAAGTGGATTTATCGGGCGATGTCTCAGTAACGATGCAAACGGGACAGCGTATTGAAATTTCAAGAAGACGTAAAATGGAATTTCAACAGCAATTCCAGAGTTTTAATCAGAAAAAATAAAAATAGTCCGCCCGACGTTCGGTTGACCTTTTTAAGGTTTTTGAAGGGTTCGGCTTTTTTTAAAGATAAACTATTTTAGTGGTTAGGTGAATAGCAGACAGCCTCCTGAATTTTTCGGGAAGCTGTTTTTTTCAACCACATAGTTAAGATAGTGAACATAGAAAATTTAGTAAATGAGCGATTTTCTTTAACTTTAATATTGAAAATTATTCATTATTTCTTGAAATACCTTTCCTTCATTAATTTCATCATATAAACATTTATCTCCCATTGATTTGCCACGGGAAGATTCGTGTATGGGAGCGTTTGTAGATAGTTCGGTGGTCCGAATTCAGTGAGCATCGTTAAGGGTTCGCCCGCTTTCATTTTCATTTCGACTACTTTATCCCACCAACCTAAATGCGTTTTAACAGCGTTTGCCCACTCGGGAGCCCTTGGGTCATTCACTTGCGGACCTTCTTCATGCCCAATTCTTGTATGAATGTGTCCTGTACGTTCCAAAGCGACTTGCACGGCTTCGAGTTGATTGTCTAACAAAGATTCATGAACGTTTGTCCAGTGTGAAATATCCAAAGTTAAGCGTAAATCTGGATTTTTATCAATGAAATTTTTGGCGATATGAGCAGCAAAAAGCATTCTACCACGGTGGGTTTCGTGGTAAATTGGAATACCCGTTTTTTTATGTATTTCTGTTGTTAAATCAATGAAAAATTTATTTTCTTCGTAATTAAAAAAGTCCTTTCCACTATGGCAATTGATGTAAGTAGGCTTCTGAATTGTCTGAGAAGTGGCTTCAAAGAGATTTTTCTTAAAGGTTTCATAATGTTTAGTTGCTTCTTTTTCACTCCCTCCTACTAAAAATCCTACTTCTAATTGATGTTTTTTTAAGGCAGTAAATAATTCATCTTGCCCCTTTTTTGTGGTATCCCACCAAACCTCAATACCTTCATATCCTTCACTTTTTACCTTTGCACAAAACGCATCCATACTACCCGAAAATCCCCAATTTGTGGCAAATATTTTTAAGGAAAATCCTGGGGCTGGTTCAATGTTTAAAGAATTATTTTGGGTTATATTATCCATTGAGGCAATTAATCCTACGCTGGCGAGGGTAGTAGTTTTACTCATAAAATTTCTTCTGTTCATGGGTTTAAGATTTTTATTCTATTGAAGACTAACTTTAATCATTTCAAAATAATCAAACGAATACTAAGTTTGATTTATGAATAACAAATTAGAGAAAAAATCTATAAAACCTGTCTTGACGTATTGATAATTTGATTGCTTTTTTTAATTTTCAACATGAATTATTTAATTAGCAAACTTCAAAATAAATAATTCAACAATCCTTATATTCTGCCAAAAATGGCTTTTAATGGTCATATTGGCACAATTTTTTATTTTAGTTTTAAAATTTTCAGTCATAATTTCCGAAAATTAGGAATGGCTTAGATATTGAAGTGAATTAGGAGAAAGTGAAACAGAAAGAACGGAGAAATCCAATTTTTCATTCCTCCTTGTTCTTCCCTTTCTCCTATAAACATATGAAATACACAACGAAAACCCAAGAGGTAATTCAGCAAGCGGCTTCAATTGCCTCCGCCAATGGTCAGCAAGCCATTGAAACAGGGCATTTATTGAAAGCAATACTTGAAGAAGAACCCAATACTGCCCAGTTTTTGATGAACAAAATGGGCGTAAATCAAGGTATTTTTCTGCCCAAATTGGAAGAAATTGTCAATGGCTATCCGAAGGTTTCGGGTGGCGGTGGGCAACCTTATCTTGCCAATGAAGCACACACTGCAATGACCAAAGCCGAAAACCTGATGAAGGAATTTTCGGATGAATATATTTCCGTTGAATTATTGATGTTAGCCCTTTCTTTGGGTAAAGATTCGGTCGCTAACTTATTGAAAGACAACGGTTTCAAAGAAAAAATTGTTAAAGAAGCTATAAAAGAATTAAGAGGAAACACAACCGTGAAAGACCAAAACGCAGAAGCGACTTATCGTTCTTTGGAACGCTACGCCATCAACTTAAATGAACGTGCCAAAACGGGGAAAATTGATCCTGTGATTGGACGTGATGAAGAAATTAGAAGGGTTTTACAAATACTTTCTCGTAGAACCAAAAATAATCCGATGTTGGTAGGTGAACCTGGCGTTGGTAAAACCGCCATCGTTGAAGGACTTGCCCAAAGAATTGTGCAGGGAGACGTTCCCGAAAACCTAAAATCTAAAACCATTTATACCTTAGATTTAGGACTTTTGATTGCGGGAGCAAAGTATAAAGGTGAATTTGAGGAACGCTTAAAGGCTGTAATTAAGGAAGTTACGGATTCGGAAGGCGATATTGTTTTGTTCATTGATGAAATCCATACGCTCATTGGGGCAGGTGGCGGAGGTGAGTCAGCAATGGATGCGGCTAACTTGCTGAAACCCGCTTTGGCTCGTGGAGAACTGCACGCCATCGGAGCAACCACTTTGAAAGAATATCAAAAATATATTGAAAAAGATAAGGCTTTGGAAAGACGTTTCCAGACCGTGATTGTGGATGAACCTGACGAAACCGATGCCATTTCTATTTTGAGAGGCATTAAAGAAAAATATGAATTGCATCATGGCGTAAGAATCCAAGATGATGCGGTGATTGCGGCGGTTCAACTATCAAGTCGTTATATATCAGATCGTTATCTGCCCGACAAAGCCATTGATTTAATGGACGAAGCAGCGGCAAAGATGAGAATGGAAATAGATTCTGTTCCCGAAGAAATTGATGATTTACAAAGAAAAATCATGCAATTGGAGATTGAAAGAGAGGCAATTCGTAGAGAAAATAATAAAGAAAGAGAGAAAATAATTAGCCACGATTTAGCGGAATTGACCGATAAGAAAACTGATTTAATGGCAAAATGGCAAGCCGAAAAAGACGTTTTGGATGGTGTACGTAAGGAAAAAGAGAATATTGACAAGCTAAAATTAGAAGCAGAACAAGCCGAACGAGCAGGAGATTATGGAAAAGTGGCGGAGATAAGATATGGAAAGTTAGTAGAGGCTGAGGCAAATCTTGCAAAGAACCAAAAATCGACTTCCGAACATCAAGCATCGAATATGTTGCAAGAGGAAGTTACGGCTGAAAATATTGCTGAAATTGTAGCAAAATGGACGGGAGTTCCAGTATCAAAAATGTTGCGAGGAGAGCAAGAAAAACTCTTGCACATGGAATATGAATTAGGCTTGCGAGTGGCTGGACAGAGTGAAGCAATTGAGGCAATTTCGGATGCAGTTCGTCGTTCACGAGCTGGTATGCAAGACCCAAAACGCCCGATTGGTTCGTTCATTTTCTTGGGAACAACGGGCGTTGGAAAAACAGAATTGGCAAAAGCCTTGGCGGATTATTTATTCAACGATGAAAATGCGATGATTAGAATTGATATGTCAGAATACCAAGAACGCCATGCCGTTAGTCGCATCATTGGTTCGCCTCCTGGCTACGTGGGTTATGACGAAGGCGGGCAATTAACGGAGGCAGTTCGTAGAAAACCGTATTCAGTAATCCTGTTGGACGAAATAGAAAAAGCCCATCCAGACGTTTGGAACATACTTTTGCAGGTGTTGGATGATGGTCGTTTAACGGATAACAAAGGTCGGATTGCTAATTTCAAAAATACGATAATCATTATGACTTCTAACATTGGTAGCCACATTATTCAAGAAAAAATGGGTGAAATGGAAGGTTGGAACAATCATATTGTGATGGAGGAAGCCAAGAAAGAGGTAATGACTTTGTTGAAACAAGTGGTTCGTCCAGAGTTTTTGAATCGGGTGGATGAAATTGTAATGTTTGAACCATTATCGAAAGAAAATCTCCGACAAATTGTTCAAATTCAGTTCCGTCAAATCAAAGACCGTTTGAAAGAACAAGGCATTTTGTTAGAAGCATCGGAAGAAGCTCTCATGCACATTGCCGAAGAAGGCTACGAACCCACGATGGGTGCAAGACCTTTGAAGCGAGTGATGCAAAAACGTATATTGAATGAGTTATCGAAACAAATTTTGGGTAATTACATCTCCAAAGATTCTATCGTGATGATGAAATTGGGCAATGATGGAAATTTGAAGTTTGAGAATACAATGGCGAGTGTGGAATAAGCCTACCTACCGTAAAATAAAAACTTTGATAGAATTTAATAGCCAATCTGGAAACGGATTGGCTTTTTTGTTACGTTTGAGGATGTTTACGATTTTTGTTAAATTAATTTAACAAAAACCGTTACTAAAAAATGATTTTTTACGACTAAATAAATAATCATTTCAACGTAATTTTAATTGAATCGGTATGCCGAAAACGATAAAGAGTAGGCGTTTAACTTAAAATATTATACCCATGAAAAACCTTAACCCAATGGATTTCGAAAACGATTCATTATTATCAGATTTACAAGGAAATATTTTAAAGGGGCATGGCAGAGACCATACTACAAACATTTTCCTCCAATTTAAAAATACTGAAAAAGCAAAAAATAAAGCGAAAAAATGGCTAAACGAGTTTGCTGAAAAAAATGTTACCAGTTTCAAAAAGCAATTGAGAGAAAGAGATCTTTTTAAACGTAATAAAATTGATGGAGGTATCTTTTCAACCGTGCTTGTTTCAGCATCTGGGTATGATTATTTTTTGGGTATCGGGAAACAGACTAAGTTGAAAGATATGGCATTTATTGAAGGAATGAAGAAGAGAATTCAGTTAAATAATGATCCTAAAAAAGAAGATTGGGAAGGAGGTTTTCAACACGATAGTCACATCTTAGTTATATTGGCAGATGATAATTCCAACAGAATGGGGGCATTTTCAAAAAATTTACTTGAAGAGATTCAAGAATTTGCAGATATTCATTGTATCCAATACGGAAATGCACTTCGTAATGCTAATGGCGATGGATTAGAACATTTTGGATACGTTGATGGCATAAGTCAACCCCTATTTTTGAAAGATGAAGTCGATGCTTACATGTCTTTCCATGCAATTACTGACAAAAACAAATTAAAATTTGACCCTACTGCCGATACTGATTTAGTACTTGTGAAAGACCCCTATTCCAAAGAAGCAAACGCCTTCGGTAGTTATTTTGTGTTTAGAAAATTAGAACAAAAAGTTCAAAAATTCAAGAAAAGAGAAAGCGAATTACACTTTGGTGAGTTGGGTGGTGCCTCAATCGTTGGACGGTTTGAAGATGGTTCCCCTGTTTCATTGGATAAAGAAGACGGTATAATAGGAAGCGGGAATTTTAATAATTTTAATTATGATACGGATCCTTCAGGAGGACGTTGTCCACATTTTGCCCACATTCGCAAAGTGAATCCAAGAGAAGCCGACACTCAAAAAAGAATTATGGCAAGGCGAGGAATTCCTTTTGGACAGAGAAATGTAAGCACAGAAGTTGATCCTAACTTTGAACAAATGCCCACTGGAGGAGTAGGACTTTTGTTTATGAGTTATCAAAAAAGTATTGTTGACCAATTTGAGTTTATCCAACAGGCTTGGGCAAACAATAAAGACTTCCAACACAGCAAAACTGGAATAGATGCCATCATTGGGCAGTCAGATGATCCTACGGCGAGAACTTATAATTTTCCAATTCCCTACGGAAAAGCCCCTACTAATTTACCAGCGAATCAAAGACAATTTAACCAATTTGTTGACATGAAAGGTGGTGAATATTTCTTTGCCCCGAGTATCTCATTTTTGAAAAATATGTAGATAATTCTCCTTTTTTTACTGATGAAAAAGGTAAGTAAATTACAAATATTCGTTTATAAAAAAAGAGATGAAGTACTGCTTCATCTCTTTTTTGATTTGCAAAATACCTTAAAATCTACTGCTTTGGCACTTTTGCTTTTGCTTCCTCCACTTTCTTAGTTTGTCCATTCACATTTTCGCCCATTGAAATCTGGTCTTTTTTGTTTTGCTCAACATCAGTCAAAAGTTTTTCTAACTCTGCTTTATTCTCTTCGATTTTCTTCAGGAGTTTCTCTTTTTCTCTTTTATTATCTTCAATTGCACGAACCAATTTATCGCCCGTTTTGATGGTTTTCTTTTGCTTATCCACCACATCTTCCATCACTTTCTCTTCACTTCGCACACCCTCTTGAAGATTAATTACCTCAACAAAATCATTCAAAATTTTCTCCGCAGCGGCATACTTAGGATGCGTTCCGCCCACATATACTTCCTCACCCATACCAACTGACAAAAATATTTTAGTACGTCCCTTTTCAGAAGAAACTTTACTTGCTAACATAACAGGGTCGCCAGAGATCGTTGGCATTGTGGCATTATTCACTCTATAAACGCCACTTCTTCCTGACTCCACTTTTCCGTACTTCGCCAATTCAACTTGCCAAGCCTGTTTCACATATTTTTCATCAACAGCAACTGACGTGTAAATACCTTCTTTGTTAGCTTTCTCAATTTCTTGTGTGCCTGAGAAAACTTGTGCTTCAACCGACTGAAATCCAGTCAGTAACATAGCGGCTAATAATAACTTTTTCATAAAAATGTTTTAGTAATTTTGATTGAATTTAAAAATGTTTCATTGCAAATTAAGCAACAATCATCTGACTACCAAAGTTTCAAAAAGTAACTCGAAATAATGACTAAAAAACTATCCATTTTAATTCTTGCCGCAGGAGATTCAAGCCGTTTAGGAAGTCCTAAACAACTCGTTGAATTCGAAGGAAAAACATTAATTGAAAGAATTACAGAAACGGCACTTTCAATTTCAAATGAAGTTTTGATTGTTTTAGGAGGTAATGCAGAGGTAATTTTACCTTACCTTAATAGATTTAATAACAGTGTTTCAATCGACTTTAATCCAAATTGGAAAGATGGAATGGGAACTTCAATCAGTTTGGGAGTAGAAAAATTAGCTGAAAAATCAGATTTAATTCTTATTTTACTGTCAGACCAACCGTTTGTTTCAACAATTCTTTTGCAAAATATGTTGCAAACTTTTGCAAGTTCACCAAATCCTATTGTTTCTTGCGTATATAGTGGTTCGTTAGGTGTACCGATGCTTTTTGATAATTCTGTATTTCCTGAGATGTTAACGTTGAGGGGGGATAGAGGAGCTAAATCTTTTTTACACCGATATAAAAATAAGATTTCAACGATTGATTTTCCGCAAGGAATAATCGACATTGACACTTTGGAGGACTTAGAAAATTTGGCAAAAACTTAAAATTGAGAGAATTATAAACAAAAGAACCGAAAAATAATTTCGGTTCTTTTTGAAAGTTTTTAAATGTTTTACTCAGAGATTAACTATTAAGGAAAATTTCAAGGTAAAAAATAAATGGCACTTTCTGTTTCAATAAATAAATTGTGGTTAAGTTTAATTTTTGTGGTTAATGGTATATTTTGTGATTAAATATTTAGGAAACTCATGTATTAACATACAAATATTTGATGAGTACATTTATTTCTTTGCAAAATTCAGCAAATGCTTAAAAAAAAGAAATAGCCAATTTGGCTAATTTCTGACAAAAATCATGTAATTTTACTTTCTTGACATATATCAAGAAATTGCTAATTTATGGTAACTTATAAAAAAATTGTTTTTTTATTATTTCATGCAAAACCTCCCAAATCATTCATTAGACCAATTATTCCGTAGATGCTTAGAAGCCGTTAATCAGATTTCGGGGGAAACATCTGAGAAATCTGCGGAAAAATATTTGCAAGAAATGGGATTTTTTAATAAAGACACAACCTATTTGAATGCCGTATATGGAATCATGGATATGACTGATTTATCCTTCAAATATATCACCAATACGGATGTTGCTTTGGGTATTCCAGTTGAAGCATTTATGCAAAAAGGATTTAGTGAATTTTTGGGTTCAATGACTCCCGAAAAAGAAAATGTTTCTGCCATTCCTACGCTTTTTAAATACATGGTCGATTCTGTGAAGGAAGCTCCAAAAGAAATAAGACAAAATTTTGTTGCGTATGGTTACGGAATGAAGCATTTTCGCCCGAGTGGGAAACCTTTTCATACGATGATTCAGATTTTTGGCTTGGAATTCAGTGATAAAGGATTTCCGACTTTATGCTTTTTTGTAGATCAAGATATTGACCACTTAATTAAACAAACTGACCAATATTGGGGACGTTTAAGTTTTGATAATGGAAAGTTTGTAACCACTTTTTCTTCTAAAGAAATGATATTGAAAAAACAAGATATTTTCTCTCTTAGAGAATTAGAAGTGTTGAAATTATTAATGAAAGGATATGAATCTAAGCAAATTGGCGAGAAACTTTTTATCAGTTCAAACACGGTTGATAATCACCGCAAAAATATGATTCGTAAACTGGATGCCCGTGATACTACGGCTTTGGTGCAATTAACCAAACAATTAGGAATTCTTAAATAAAATTACAATTCATCAACTTATATTTTCACTAACACACACAAACATTTATCCTCAGCTCAATTTAACTAAAAGTCGGTTCTCTCAACAGAAACCGACTTTTTTATTGTGAATATGTTGGAAGGCAGATGACACAGATGCTTCGCAACGCAGATTTAAAAGGATCTTTATTGAAGTGTTATTCAATTTAATGATAAAAATTACCAGAGAAAATTTTAAATTCAAACAAAAAAAAACTCTTAAATCTGCGTTGCGAAGCATCTGCGTCATCGGCGTGCCATCTTACCGTTCACCCACAAACGAGCGTTCACAAAGGCTTCTAACCACGGACTTACTTCATCCTGACGACCTTCTGGATAATTTGCCCAATTCCATGGAAAAGTTGAGCGTTCGATGTGAGGCATCATCACTAAATGTCTGCCCGTTTTGTCGCACATCATTGCTGTGTTATAGTCTGAACCATTGGGATTGGCTGGATAGTTATCGTACCCGTATTTTCCTACAATATGATAATTTTCTTCGGAATGTGGTAAGTTAAATTTACCCTCTCCATGCGATACCCACACGCCCAAGGTTGTTCCTGCCAAGGTCGAAAGCATTACTGAATTATTCTCTTGAACTTTGATCGACGTAAAAATACTTTCGTGTTTGTGCGATTCGTTGAAATGCAGTTTTCCGTGAATTTCGTGTTCTGGATTTATCAATTCTAATTCCATAAATAACTGACATCCATTACAAATTCCGACAGAAAGTGTGTCTTCTCTTTTAAAGAAATTTCTGAGAGCGGTGTTCGCTTTTTCGTTGTATAAAAATGCTCCCGCCCAACCTTTTGCCGAACCCAAAACATCCGAATTTGAGAAACCGCCGACGGCACCAATAAACTGTACTCCCTCTAAATTTTCACGACCCGAAATCAAATCGGTCATGTGAACGTCTTTTACATCAAAACCAGCTAAATACATCGAATTCGCCATTTCTCGTTCAGAATTACTCCCTTTTTCACGAATAATGGCAGCCTTCGGTCTTGGCTTTGTT
>JANXML010000301.1 GCA_025354645.1 Arcicella sp.
GTCGGGTTTGAAAGTGGTTAATAATTGTTCAATTCTTTCAATTTCCAAAATTGCGTTTTCAATTCGTTCATTTGCCCAATTTTCATCCTCACCCACAACGCTTATTTCGAAGCGATTTCCCATTAGTTTTTGGATTTTTGAGTGAATTTGTAATTGAGTTTTCATGCTACTGTAGCTCGAAGTGGCACTTCGAGAATGGAGTCCAAAAATTCGCTTATTCTCAAAGTGCCACTTCGAGCTACGGTATAATTACTTCAATCTCACAACCTTCTCAATATCCGTCTTCATGTTCGCAATGGTCATATTAGAAGTATATCCATCCCACGATTTTACGACATTGCCTTCGCCATCAATCAAAACAGTGAAAGGGAACTTGCCTTCCTTATTGTATTTTTCCGCTAAATTTTCATTATTTTTTGTTAATTCAGGTGAAAGTCTATTCTTTTTACTTCTCGGAAAATCTGCTCTTACTAAAACCAATTTTGTCTCCGCAAATTTCAAAAAATCTTGTGAATCCAAGACTTCTTTTTTAAGTTTCATACAAGGTCCGCACCAATCTGAACCCGAAAAATTCAAGAGGATATATTTGTTCTTAGCACTGGCTTCTGTGATGGCTTTCGAGAAATCTGTTGTCCATTCAATGGTTGAATTGATGGAAAACATGGTTAAAAATATTATACTTAGTAACTTCATTTTATGGCAAGATTTTTATTTTAATTATTTGATAATCAACTATTTATACTGCATAAATACTAATTATTTAACAGGAGAAAATGTTATTCTTCCCTTTATAAAAGAGATTAAAATACTGCTATTTTTCAACTCATCTCAAATACGTTTACCTTAATAAACGACCAACGTTTTCCCATCCGTTGCCACTTGATACGCTTTAATTGCAGTTCTCGCCACGTTATTTAATGGATTGCCACTCAGATTGAATTGAGCTCCGTGAGCGGAACAGAAAAATGAGCCGTCACTGTAATAAACTTGTCTTTTAGGCTCATGCGTACACAAATTCGTAACGGCTACATAAGCTCCTGCACTCACCTGAGCAACCACAATGTTGCTTTGAATTAAATATGAACCAACCGTTTTGATGGTTGAAGTTGCTAAATCAATTTTCAAAATTGGATTTGTAATTGAACTTATGTTTGACGTTGGCGTGGCAGGCACAACAGGAACAACAGGTGTAACTGAACTTGCATCAATTCGGGTAATTGGCACATAAGTATCCTCTTCTTTCACGCAAGAGGTCAGAGCCGCCATCAAAGCCGCTCCTGTGAAACCCATTGATTTTAAAAATTCGTAACGAGTCATGTTCATGGTGAATTCGTAATTGTTTTAATTTTTATGTATTAGAATACGCATGAAAAACGAATAGTATTGTTTTTTGTTTTCAAAAAATAAATTCAGTGTACCATTACTCTTTCCAGACTTGCCCACACGATTTCTCCCATTGTTTTACAGGCTAAAAATTTTTCTGATTTATAATAATGTGCTAATTCTGTTTTGAGTTGAACTGTATTTTCTTCGGAAGAAATTTCGTCCTTCGCCATGACTGACATCAATTCATAAATTCGTTGATTTTCAACCTTCAAACGTCCAGAAATTAAAGAACGTTCTTCGGTTTGATATTGTTTTACGGATTCGGGAGTCATGTATTTCATTCCCATTTCAATTAACGGATTGTTTTGTTTAAAATACTGCGGTTGATACACCGTTCGCTTGCCTTCATAAGATTGCTGGTCAAAATCAATGGCTCTGATTCGGTAGTAATCCTCCTCAAAATCTGGGGTAATATCCACCACAAAATTAGAGGAGTGCATATCTCCCAAAAGCATCACAAAACACCTCTCATTAAACTTAACGAACTCTTTTGCCAAACGAATTTGGTTTATTTTTGGATTATCCAAGTACGATTTAAAAAACTGGTCGCCTGGAATTCCTGCAATATGTTCCTCTACCAAACTGTTTTCAAAGGTTAAATAACTGATGCGATTGGGCGACAATAAATGTTCCAATTCCATGCCATACACTCGTGAACAATCAGCTCTTTTTAAATAAAAATAATCAAAATTATCATTAACTCTATTGACAATTCTTATGCGAAAAGGTTGCGTGTTGCCATACGTACACAAATCCACACGGTCGATGGTGAGATGCTTTATTACTTCTTGATTTCCATCAGTTTTCAAATCGGCATATATCTTTTTTAAGCCATCATAAATATGTTCAATTTCGCTGTATGGAAAGAAGATCGTTACCCAAAGCGTGTCGTTTCCTTGTTTATCATACAAACTTATGGAACTTTCAAACCTCAGTAAATCAGCGTATTGAATGGGCATAACCGTCTCTCGACCGTATTTTTTAAGGTATTTACGGAGTTGAAGATTGATTTTAAAAGGAATTTTTTTCTTGGAGATTAATGCCATTGATTATTATAAATATTTCTACAAGTTGATTATTTTTCTAAAAAAAACAAATGTAGGGTAAATAAGAACATGGTTTTGGCTTTATTTCTTTAAATTGTATATTCAATTCTTTCAAAAACAATCATTTTTTTTAATCACATGACAATCAAGCATTTACGAAACTATTTTTTTGTTTTTTCTCTCCTTAATTTAACCAGTTGCATCGATACTTACGATGTTGATTTTAGTCAGCAAAACAATGTTTTAGTAGTTGAGGGTTTCTTAACGGACGATTATCAGAATCCCGATACCATCAAAGTTCAGTATTCCAGATACGTTGAACGGAGTACATTTATCACGCCAATAACTTCCGTTAAGGTTTCCGTTGTGGCGTTGGGAACTGGCAAAGAAACAAGTTTTATTGAACAAAAATTGGGTGGTTTTCTTCCTCCAAATGATTTCCGAATTAATCCTTCCGAAAAATATTCACTGCATTTTTCTTTACCCGATGGTCAGCAATTTGAATCTTCGCCCGAACAAACCTATACAACACCATCAATTTTGAAGGTTTATGATAAATTTAATACGCAAAGTCGATTGTCTGATGATGGCAAAAAATACTTTGCTGCCAATGAAGTTTACTTAGATTTTAAGGATGTACCAAAGCAAAAAGATTACTATATGTGGCGATATACCCACTTTGAAAAAATCGTACATTGTATCACTTGCAATTCTTCGCAATATGACCCAAAAACACTCGGATGCACTATAAAACTACCCTCATTCAACCGAACGCCCTATTATGATTATCAATGTGCGGGTGAATGTTATGCCATTATTAAAAGTAATAAAATCAACGTTATGTCGGATGTGGTTTCGGATGGTGAAGTAGTAACGGGGCGATTAATTGCTAAAATTCCTTATCATTATATGTATGGATGTTTGGTGGAAATTCAACAAATGAGCATTTCACCCCAAACTTATACCTTCTATAAAAATCTCGAATTACAGTCACAATCAACGGGGGGACTTGCCGATACACCCGCCGCTGCAATAGTTGGCAATATCAATAATTTGACGAATCCTACCAATAAAGTGATTGGATATTTTGGCGTAGTTTCTGTTCAAAAAAATCGGTATTGGGTTGATAGAAAAGGAGATTCTGGTGAATATGATTATATTTTGACCCATCCGCCCGTTGAAGAACCCGCCGACCCACGGGATACCTCTCGCCCGCCAATGATTAAGTGTTTGAAAAGTGCCACTCGCACTCCCTTTAAACCCGTTGATTGGCAATAGGCAGTTAGCAGTAAATAGTATGGAAAATACCATTCAAAATTGCCAGTTATTTCACTCACATCATTATCATAAAATCAAGTCAAATATTCAGAATTCATGAACATAAAAATACTTATTCCATTTCTTTTCTTCCTTTTAATTCAACTGAGTGGGTTTTCTCAACAATCTAACGTTGTTATTATTACCGTTAAAGATTCGAGTGATAACATGCCTTTAAAAGACGTAGTAATTAAAATTGACTCAAGAAGGGCAAATCTTTCATCTAATAATGAAGGAATACATTCTTTTTTTTTACCTCCTGGTGAATACGCTCTCACGATTAGTCAT
>JANXML010000367.1 GCA_025354645.1 Arcicella sp.
TTTTGCTTTACTTTCACTGGAAGATAGGAAAAAATGTTCTGTAATACTTTCTTTGTTCCGTATAAACGCTGAACGATATTTTTGTAACTCATTATAAGTCATCTCTACGCCCCTATATGCAACATCTTGATAATCAGGCAATTTAGAAAGACATTCATCCAAAAGTACCCCAAAGTCAGAAATATCTTTGCCCTCACTCAATCGTAACCTTTCGTTCAAATCCAAATACCCATCTTCGGAATATTTATAGATAATGGCTTTTTCATAAACAGACAATTCCGTCAAAACATTCAACCTGTCGCTTGTCTGTATTTCTTGAATTTCTCTAAAAAGATATTCTTTGGCGTATTCTTCTGTGGTCATATTTCCAAATATACTACAAATCCCCCAAAATCCCCAACACCAAACTGGCTGAATTGTAGGCGGCTATTGAGGCAAAAATATTCATATCCACGTGGGCTTTTGAGTTGGCATTATCGCTGATGCTTCTCAGAATTAGACACGGAATTTTTAACTGATAACAGACTTGTGCAACGGCTGCTCCTTCCATTTCGGTGGCATCGGCTTTTGCTTGTTCTTGGAGAACTTTTACCTTTTCATCTGAGTTTACAAAAACATCGCCCGTTGCCACAATCCCCGACATAACTTTTATCTTTCTGCCTTCAATTTCCTTGAATTTAGTCAGATTTGAGGCTTTTGTGGCTCTTAAAAACAAAACCGAATCCGCAGGAAAATACATCGGGTTCACCTTATCATCAATCGGATTTCGGGTATTCCACATCAACATTCCTTGTGAATTTATTTTGCCAAAATCATGCTGAATCGTGGATTTTGCAATGACCATATCGCCTGGCAAAATCATAGGATTGACGCCTCCCGCAATACCCGTAAAAATCAGTTGTGAAGGTTGCCAATTCATCAACAAAATAGTGGTCGTCATGGCAGCATTCACCTTGCCCACGCCCGTGAGAGCCACCACGATGGGTCGCCCACGGAAATCACCCGTAACGAAACGAATGCCTTTGACCATCACTTCTTGTTTGTGTTGAAGAGAATCCTCCAACAGTTTTACCTCATCACGAAAAGCCCCCAAAATTGCCGTTAAAGGCTTTTGGGCATGAATTTTGACAGAAAATAAGAGTAATAAAATGATGACTTTTTTCATATAAATATTTTTAGTTTATGCCACGAATGCAGGAATATTGATTCATCATTCGTGCATTCGTGGCAAAATAATAATCAAAATTACCACTTACTCATTTCTTAACATAATTTGAATTTACAGATGTTGAAAGATAAATTTTATCGCTAAATTTATGACTTGATTAAAACCACCAAAATATCTTCTACCTTTCCAAGTACTTCTTTTGCACCCTTTACCCTCAATCCTTATCGTGTTTCCATAGTCTTAATTTCTCAATTATGAATTATTCATTGAACGCTTACACACAGCCTCTTTCTGGTGCTGAGGCGGCTCATTTACTCCGTAGGGCAACTTTCGGACCTACTCAAACTGAAATAACCAATTTTACGGGTTTGAGTGCTTCAACTGCCATTCAAAATCTCATTAACAACATTAATTATATTCCAACGCCTCCCGTTGATTTGAATGATACTAAAACAACGGTTGGACAGGAATACGTAAATTCTGCTTATGATTCTGTTCTCGCTCGGAATTTTGAGTTTCGGTATTATTACAATCATTGGTGGATTAATATGATGGCAAAACAAGGCGGAAACCCCTCTATTATTGATAAAATGACACTTTTCTGGCAAAATCATTTTGTTACAACCGAAGCCGCCGTTGATGAATACCGTGCGATTTATAAGTATTTCATGAAAGTGAGAAGTAGATCATTGGAAAACTTCAAGGATTTTGTTCGTGATATTACCTACGATCCTGCCATGTTGAAATATTTGAATGGAAATGAAAATACGAAAGGGACGGGCGGAGCCGCTTCAAACGAAAATTATGCCCGTGAATTACAGGAATTATTTGTGGTTGGAGCAAAGGATTTTGCAGGGAATAGCAATTATACAGAGAATGATGTGAAAGCCGCCGCCAGAGTTTTAACGGGATGGCAATACACAAATTTTTATACGAACACAACAACTTCCGTTGGAAATAAATTTACATTAACCAGACACGATACTGCTCCGAAAATTTTTTCAGCAAATTATGGGTCAGTAACCATTAATACGCCAACTTCTATTCCTGTTGGGTATAATAATGTTGCAGAAGTTGAAATTGATGCACTTTTAAATATGCTTTTTATTCACCCCGAAACGCCTAAGTTTATTTGTCGGAAACTATATCGTTTCTTCGTAAATCCAAATGTTACACAAGCCATTGAAGATAATGTGATTGTGCCTTTGGCTAATATTTTTAAAAGTGTGGATGCAGGAACAGGAAGGAGTTTTGAGATAAAACCTATTATCCAAAAACTCTTGTCGTCAGAACATTTTTATGATGTTGGCAACATCGGAGCAATTATTAAATCACCCGCTGAATTTATAATTGGGTCCCATAGATTCTTTAATTTTCCAGTACCAACAATTGATTCCGCAAACCTTGTTAATAGCATTAAAAATTACAGAACATATGCTCAATACATTTACGATAGAATGTCTGAAATGCAAATGATTCTGCTCGACCAACCAACCGTATTTGGTTATGACGCTTATTTTCAGACGGGTTATTCCAGAAATTGGATTAATACTTCTCAGGTTGGTTTGCGTAACTCATTTACTGATAAATTAATTACAGGGCGAACGCTCGTTTCTGGAATAACACCTTTGGTAACCATCAAAATAGACATGGTTGCAATGGTTGATAAACCCACAACTGCCACTTACAATGCTGCCGATGCTGCTAATGTAGTGGATTTAGTTACAGCAAACTTAATGGCTACGGGATTAACTACCAATCAAAAAATGTTTTTGACCGATACAATCATGCTATCTCTTCAACCAAGAACGAGTTGGGCAAACCAATGGGCTACTTATAAAAGTGCTCCCACCAACACTACCAATCTCAATACAGTGAAAAGTAAATTAGAAGGTTTAATGAAATATTTGTTAAGGATGGCGGAATATAGTATTTGTTGAGAAAGCGATGAATTACAATAAATGAGCTTTAAACACAAAACATACTTTAAAAATAATTTTTTAAATAAAATAATCCTTCCAAAAGCCAACAGCTCGATTGCTGAAAGCTCAAAGCTATAAATGTATGAAACGTAGAGATTTCCTTGCCGCTTCTTCTTCTTTTTTGTTACCCGTCATGGTGGGCGGTTTTGGGGTAAAGGCTTTTGGAGCTAATTCTCCCTTAGTACAATCCTTAATGAAAACCGATGCACTTGCCAAAGACCGTGTTTTAGTAATTATCTATCTCAACGGTGGAAATGACGGATTGAATACCGTTATTCCTCTCGACCAATATTCAATGTATAATACGTTGAGGACTAATATTGCCATTCCACAGACTTCGGTTTTGCCAATTGGCGATGGTTCAACGGGTTTGCATCCCAGTATGACAGGTTTAAAACAATTGCACGCCAACGGTAAATTAGCCGTAGTGCATTCTGTATCTTATCCAACACCAAGCTATTCCCATTATCGAGCAACGGATATTTGGATGACTGCTACGGATGCCGCCGTGCAAGCAGATACGGGTTGGGCTGGGCGATATTTAGAAGATAGATTTGCCAATTATCCAACGCCTCCTATTACAGACCGAGATGCCACAAATGCCGTTATGGAAGACCCATTGGCTATTCAGATTGGCTATTTGACCTCCACAACACTCTTGGGAAGTAATCAATCTATGGCAGTTGCCATCAATGACCCTCAAACTTATGCAGCCTTAGTAGGCGGAGGAACGGGAGGATTAATTAATGATTTACCTTGTTGTGATGCGGGCGATTTAGTAACTTTTATCCGTCAACAACAAGCCTTAGCGGTTAGTTATTCGACTGAAATCACAACGGCTCATAATGCAGGAAATATCACGCCAACTCCTGTTTATCCAACGGGAAATTCCATTGCAGACCAGTTAAAAATTGTCGCCAGATTAGTGGGAGGGGGTTTAAAAACGAAAGTTTATTTCCTTTCAATCGGAGGATTCGATACCCATTCGACTCAGGTACAAGCGGGCGGAGGAACGAACAACAATTTAGGAGGTCACGCCACTTTGTTAGGTAAATTATCCGCTGGAATAAAAGCCTTTCAGGACGATTTACAAGCCCGTGGCATTGAAGATAAAGTGGCTGGATTTACCTTTTCAGAATTTGGAAGACGTGCCAATTCTAATTCAAGTGCAGGAACTGATCACGGTGTAGCCGCTCCAATGTTTGTCTTTGGATCGAGTATAAAACGTCAATCCGTAGGCAGAAATCCTAATATTGGTGGTTATTCATTGCTTCCCACTGATTTGAACGGTTCAGTAGGAAATCAGGATTTGAAAATGCAAATTGATTTCAGAAGAATTTATTGGGATATTCTCACCGATTGGTTCGGGAGAAGTAAAACGGATGCCACTTCACTATTCTTGAATAAAACATTTGATACTGTTTCATTATTTACCGATGAAGTTTGTACGATAAAAACTGGTTCTTGGCACGATGAAAAAACGTGGTCATGCGGGCGTGTTCCTTTTATTAGTGAGAATGCAAGGATTTGTGCGGGACATACTGTTACGCTCAGTGCGAATGCTTCAGTAAAAAATCTGCAAAATTATGGCAATTTAATTATGGGAACGGGGGTGAACTTATCGGTTAAAGGGGTTTAGATTATTAGAAAAATAAATTCACGCAAAGTCGCAAAGTTTTTATAATTCTACAATCAAAAACTTTGCGACTTTGCGTGAATAAACTAAACTTACAACATCTCCAATTCCCGTCTTTTATTCACCCTTGCCGAAACAATAATACTCACTTCGTAAAGTGCTAATAGCGGTATCGTTACTAAAAGTTGAGAAATCATATCTGGTGAAGGCGTAATAATGGCTGCTAAAATCAAAATAACAACAATGGCATGGCGACGATATTCACGCATGAAAACGGGCGTAAGTACTCCCACCTGTGAAAGCACAAAAGCAATCATCGGTAATTGAAAAGTTACGCCACAAGCCAAAGTCAAGGTTAAAAGTAAAGATAAGTAATCGCCAATGTCATATTGATTTTGAATAGAATCGTCTATGGTGAAATTCGCCAAGAAATTAATTGCCATTGGCGAAACCACGTAGTACCCAAAAGAGACACCCGTAAAAAATAATAGAGAAACCCAAAAGACGGCTCCCGTGGCTGCTTTGGCTTCTTTCATCTTCAAACCAGGTTTTACAAATCGCCAAATTTCCCAGAAAAAATAAGGAAATGAAAAAAGTAAACCTACCATAATTGACTGTGTAAGGGCAAACATAAATTGCCCAGAAACTTCACGATTTTGCAAAACAAAAGTTACTTGTTTGAAGCATAAACCCTCAATACCAGTTAAATCAGCCAATTTACAGAGCATTCTGTTTGTCCAAAAAGTTGATTTTGTGGGAGCTAAAATAATGCCTCCAAAAATTTCACTGGCATAAACCCATGCAACTACGGTAAATACCAAAATGGAAGCTACTGAGCGAATAATATGCCAACGAAGTTCTTCGAGGTGGTCGAGGAAGGACATTTCTTTGCCTTCGGTTTCATCTAATTCTTGTTCAAATTCTTGGTCTAATGCCATGTGTGTCTTTTCAGATTTAGAAAGTTTTCTACTATAACAACTACGACTTTCTGCTAATTTCGGATTTAAAAATGTCTTGAATGCAAATTTACATCAAAAACACAAAAAACCCTGACAACATTCACGATTGTCAGGGTTTTGTTGCTTCAAACTATTTGTTATCTAAACATACAACGGAAATGCTTCCATCCATTTATTAATTTCTGACTTCACAGAACCAATGAAAGTTTCATTATCGTGATTCATCAAAACGCTGTCAATCAATTCAACGATGTAGAGCATTTCTGGTTCTTTCATGCCACGAGTGGTCATGGCGGCAGTTCCCACACGCATACCTGATGTTACGAATGGTGATTTATCATCAAACGGAACCATATTTTTGTTAATGGTAATGTCAGCTTTAACCAAAGTATTTTCTGCCAATTTGCCCGTTAATCCTTTTGGACGTAAATCAATGAGCATCAAGTGATTATCTGTTCCTCCTGAAATAATTTTATAACCTTTATCCACAAAACCCTGAGCCATCACTTTCGCATTGCGTTGGAGTTGTTCGGCATAATCTTGGAAATTATCGGTCATGGCTTCACCAAATGCAATAGCTTTTGCCGCAATCACGTGTTCCAAAGGTCCGCCTTGGGTTCCTGGGAAAACGCCACCATCTAAGAGAGCCGACATCATTTTTAATTCACCTTTCAACGTTGTTAAACCAAACGGATTCACAAAGTCATTTCCCATCATAATCAAACCGCCACGTGGACCTCTCAAAGTCTTGTGGGTTGTGGTCGTCACGATGTGGCAATGTTGCATTGGGTCGTTCAATAATCCTTTCGCAATCAAGGCAGATGGATGAGAAATATCCGCCAACAAAATCGCTCCAATTTCATCCGCAATTGAACGCAAACGAGCATAATCCCAATCACGAGAATAGGCTGATGCTCCACAAATAATTAATCTTGGTTGTTCTTTCAAAGCGGTTGCTTCCACTTTATCCCAATCAATTAAACCCGTTTCCTCTTCAACGCCATAGAAAAATGCTTGAAAATATTTACCCGAAAAATTGACGGGCGAACCATGCGAAAGGTGTCCACCGTGAGCAAGATTAAACCCAAGAATTTTATCGCCAGGATTCAAAAATGACAAGAAAACCGCTGCATTTGCCTGAGCTCCTGAGTGTGGTTGTACGTTTGCCCATGATGCCCCAAAAAGTGCTTTGGCACGGTCAATGGCAATGTTTTCAACTTGATCAACCACTTCACAACCACCATAATAACGTTTACCTGGAAGTCCTTCGGCATATTTATTGGTCAAAACTGAGCCTTGTGCTTCCATGACTTGTTTTGAAGTAAAATTCTCAGAAGCAATCAATTCCAGACCGTATTCTTGGCGGTGTGCTTCTTGGTTAATTAAATTAAAAATTTCAAGGTCTCTTTCGAGTGTGAAGGTTGCTGTTGTCATCGGTTATTCAATGATATAATGAGTGAATGATATAATGCGTGAATATGCTACAAAATTATCTTGGAATATTCACAAAATCAGCCTGTTAGATTGTTTTATCATGTAAAAATAAGGCTTAAAAATGAATTGTAAAAACTATTTTTTTATTGATTAATGATTACATAATGAGGTAGTATATTAAAGATTGAGTTTGTACATTTTTAAGAAAACCATTGAACTAAGAATAGGTATTAATAATATTTCAAGGCGTTTATAAGATTTGGTACAGGTTTTGTTACTATTTATGGACATCCCAAAGTAGCAAAAACCCATGAAAAAGACTTTATTACCCATCATTTTAATGATTTTTATCATTAACGCATCTTTTGCCATTCCCGCAAAACCGTTCAGATTATTAACTAATAAAGAATATAAATTTTTTGATGTAAAACCTTTTGATGAATTAAGATTGGTTATTCCAATTCTTAAATCTACCTTAGAACCGATTAAGTCAGTTAATAATTCTAAAATTTCGTTAAAAGTATTAATTGATGAAAATTATAAAGCAAAATTGACTTGGTTGAGTGTGGTCGGGCATCAAGTTAAGCGTTATATCATCCAAATTAGCCACGATAAAGAGACTTTTTATGATTTGCAAGAGGTAGCGGTTGTGGCAAGCCAAGATGAACGACAATTATATTCTTTTGTTGATAATATTGGTTTTATTGGTACGAGATATTACCGAATTATTGAAGAAGATCAAGCGGACAAAACGATTATTTATGCTCCTACGAAAATTATGTTAGAAGGGATTTTTGCCCCTACCGAATTAGTTAAATGTTTGCAAACCGAAGAAAATAATGTAATTCACATCAAAACGGGAGACAGTAGATTAATTCCAATTCTGACAACTGAAACTGGCATGGGTATTCCTTGCGACTATAAATATAGCGAAGCCACGCAAACGGGAGTTTTGAAGCCTTTATATTATTTGGCAGGAGGAAATTATCACTTGAAAGTACGTTTAGGAAATAATGAATCGAAATATATTGTATCGGTAAGTGATTTGGATGGAATGAGTTTTTGAGAATCGGTTCACGGTGAAGGGTAAAAGGTGAACGGTTTTAACACCCAAGAATTTCCCATAAAAATAGGTCTGTGCGAAACACAGACCTATTTTATTTTGTCACTTCTTAATTTCCGCCACAACAGGTTGCCCATATTGTTTCGGATAAACGTCTTTTTGATACGCCTCCCAATTCCCTTTTTTGTAGTGATTATCACCAAAAAAAGTGATTACTTGATGAAACTGTGGAGCCTCCTGAAAACCTGGAACGGGCTGAATCATATTGAATTTCTCATCTAAATATACAATCGTTGGAAAAGACATTTTTCCTTGTAAAAGTGCCACTCCTGCCTGATTATAGCCATTTTGCCAAATATATTTTTGCGTTCCGATGGTG
>JANXML010000370.1 GCA_025354645.1 Arcicella sp.
TTGCCACAAACCCATGTTGGCAGAAGTTTTTATTCGGTCGTTATGATGTTAATTCCCAAAAGTCGACTACTTTCTGTTTGTTTGTTTGTCCTAAAAAGAAGATTTACTCTCTTTGGGCTTTGTTTTGTCATCCTCACAAACTGTCTTCAAAAGTTATTGTTTTTGTTCATTTTCTGTTCGTATGTCAATGTACTCATAATATCCCATTTCGTCTCGCTCACCTGTCAAAATAATTCTTTTTGTTTCAATCCAATTTTTCACTTTGTCAATTTCGATTTCAAGTCCTGGCGATAAACTGTTTAAAAGTTTTCTTTGTTCGTTTTCTTCCAATTCATACCAACTGTCAGCCGTTGTATTTTTGACTCTGGGTACTTCTAATGAGAGTCCGTAACTAAGTCCAAGATTTCGCAAAAAACTATATCCTTTGCAGTACAGGTCATAAAACTCCATTATTGCAAGTGGTTGTCTCTCAGATTTTTGCTTTGCTATATTTAAAAGTTCAAGAATTTTGAACGTTTCAAACTCTCCAATGTCGATATTTTTTCTAAGTAAATTCCATAATTCGTATTTAGCACCACTCTTTTTGAAACTTAAAGAAATCAAGTCAAGGTAGTCGTCAGGCGACAGTAAACGTTCAAGTTCTAAGTCTGAATATAACCATTTCTCAAAATCGTCAATCGAATAATCTTCATTTATCGTTTTGTAAAATCGCTTTTTTATGTGGTCGGGAAGTGTCGTCATAAAATTTCTGCCAACGTAAAGGGCTTGTGGCAGGTGGGGAATTTGAAACTCCTCTGCCCGAACGTCCGCCGATATAAATTACTGATGTTCAGTTACTTACCAATTTTCAAAAGGTTTCCGTCAGCCGAAACAAAAGTACAATAAAACTACCAATGTTCAATAAATTCCGTCTGCCCCGCTTGCCACAAACCCATGTTATGTGCCGTTTTTGTTGTCAAGTAAGGTCATTAATTTGATATTGAATTCTTTTATTTCATTGTTAAGCGAATCGAAAAACTGTTTGTCGAATTGTTCAACCGTTTTTATTGCTTGTTTAATATTTTTTAATCCGATTTCAGTAAGTACAACTGTCTTTGCCCGAGTGTCTTTTTCATGTTCTTGTCGTTTAACAAGTTCTTTTGTTTGCAAGGTTCTCAAAACCGTTGAAGTTGTCATCGGGTCAATTTTAGTATGATTTGCTAACAAAATTTGTGTTACGTTTTGTTTATTCTGGGTTAGCCAATGAATACTTGCAAGTAATACAAATTGGGAATGTGTTAATCCGTATATCTCCAATGCTTTTTTTATTTCTCGTTGCCACAAGTTTGTCACTTGCCACAATAAAAATCCTGTACTATCCTCGGATTTTTCAAAGCTAAAATCTGTCTTTGTCATTTTAGTTTTGGTTTTTTTCCGCAAGTTCAATTAGTTTCTCTACTGCAACAGGAAGACCAACTTTCACCTTGCTGCCAATTACTTTTGAAAATAAGAAAGTCATAAAGCCTGTCATTACAACTTTGTGAGTAATTTCAAGTCCGTCTTTGGTTTCGTTCATAGAATGAATAAAGTCCATTGTACAAAATGGCAGAAAACTTCTATCTGTAAATGATTTGAATTTAGTACATTCAGTCATTTCAAATTTAGTTTTTGGTCCGCCTGCGGGTTTTAAAACCCCTCTTGTTCCTGTTTGAAACGGTCCAAAAAGTTGAGAGGATTCAACTTCTGAGTCCCAAATATTCCAATTTGGAACGTCCGACCAAAACTTCCAAATTTGCTCTTTCGTTGCTTTCGTTTTACGATTTACTTCTGTTGTCCACATTCTAAAATTGTTTGCTTGAATAAATTGTCAATGCAAATATAGTAAGTGTACTTATAATAAACAACCTTATTTTGCTCCACTGTCGATTTATCCGATTAGTTGTTCTGATAAAATGGCACATAACGTAGGGGCTTGTGGAAGTTGGGGATTTGAAACTCTTCTGCCCGAACGTCCGCCGATGTAAATTACTGTTTTTCAATTACTTACTAATGTTCAAAAGCGTTCCGTCAGCCCGAACAAATGTACAAAAGAATTACCAATGTTCAATCAATTCCGTCCGTCCCAATTGCCACAAACCCATGTTGGCGGCTGTGTTTTTATCTCGGTCATTAGTTAATGTAACGGTCATATTCTGTTATTTTGTTCATTAAACGTTCTTCAAGAATTGAGTTTTCGCCTTTTAGGATGTCCAAAATTTGTATTGCTTCTTGCTTATAATATTTTCGTTTGCCGTTGTCCCAATGTGCTGGTGGTTCCTGTAAATTAGTTATTCTGTCCGCTAATTTTACTGCACAGACTTCTGCTGATAATGATTTAATTCTATTTAAACTGTCAAGCATTCTCTCCGATTTTGGTAAGTTTTCATTTTTTGTCAGTGCAAATACTCCTTCTGCTACTTCAATTCCAAATTTTTTTGAAATTTCGTCAAATGTTGCGGAAGTGTCTTCTATTGTGTCGTGAAGTAATGCTAACTGTACAGCGAAGTCTAATCTGAAATTAGTATTATTTTGTTGCATTGTCATAATTTCCATTGCTACATTACAAACATGAACCACATATGGTAAGTCCGTCCCAGGAATTGTCTGTTTCTGCTCTGAGTGCTTTAATGCAGCAAACTTAATTGTCTGTTGATAGATTGTTTGTATGTCCATAATCGTTTTGTTTTGCGAGTCCTTGTAACATAGCCGCCAACGTCGGGGGCTTGTGGCAGGTGGGGATTCAAGGCACTTTCGCCCGAACGTCAGCCGATATAAATTACTGATTTTCAATTACTTACAAATGTTCAGTAGGTTTCCGTCCGCCGAAACAAAAGTACAATAAAGTTCCCAATGTTCAATTACTTCCGTCAGCCCCCACTTGCCACAAACCCATGTTGGCGGTAGATTTTATTCTTCGTCCGTGTCGTCAATCACAGTCCCAAATTGTCAATATCTTGTCAGAGTTTAGGCTTTTGAAAACATAAAAAAGTGTTCCGTAATTATTGCTGTCCTCATAGTTTTTAATTTCTTTGTCTGGCAAGGCTTCTTTCCATAAATAATCAGTATCCGAGTCGTTGTCGTAAAATGAGTTTTTGAAAAAGTCTTCGGTCGGCAAGTTTGTCGCCAAATTTTTATAAAAAGGTTTTGAACCGAAGCCGATAAATTTGCAATAATCTCCGTCCGCACATGGCCAATTCCAATCTTGCCAAGTTATCAATTTTGGCGTTGTTTTTTCTAATTCGGTTGTTTTTTGTTGCCCGATACGTTCAATTTCTAAGTCAGACAAAGTTGGATTGAGAACTTTTAATTGTCGTTTGAGTTCTTCAATATCTCCGCAACAAGTAAATACTTCTTTGTCGTTCAACTGTCCGCTTGATAAACAGTCTGGGCAGATTGAATTTAAGTCCTCCGTACCATAAAAAGCCTCAGCATCAAAACAAAATTTCTCTTGTCCGCAAGTGTCGCAGGTCGTTTTTGTGTCCCGTAGTCCTGTGAAAAATTCTGGTTTGTCGTAATATTTGAATGTCATTGAGTGCTTTTTAAAACTTACCGCCAACGTCGGGGGCTTGTGGTCAGGTGGGGAATTTGAAACACCTCTGCCCGAACGTCCGCCGATATAAATTACTGATTTTCAATTACTTACAAAAGTTCAGTAGGTTTCCGTCAGCCGAAACAAAAGTATAAAAGAATTACCAAAGTTCAATAAATCACGTCCGCCCCACTTGCCACAAACCCATGTTGGCAGAAGTTTATTTTTGTACCAAGGGTTTTAAAAGTTCATCTCTTTGTTTTACAGTAATGCTGTTTAACGTTTGAATAATAACAGGAAGAAAAGTTTTAAAGGTTGGATAATTCACTTTATCATTCTCGTATTCCTTCATTTTTTCTTCAAGCATCGGAATAAAAATGTATTTATCTTTGTTGATGTACTCATTTCTTAACTTATTAGCTCGCTCTTGATTTTTTTGTAAATCAGCAATTCTTATCTCAATGGTACGAACTATATGCTCTTCAACACAAACACGCCAATTCCATGTGCTTACTTTTTGCATTTCCTTTTCATAAGTGCCATTAAATAGTTTTGTGTTCTTTTCAATAACATCATTCATGGCGTTCAAATCATCATTTACATACGAATGTCCAAACTCATGAACACATATTTCTTCAACCCAATTTTTATCGTCGAATCCAAAAGTAGTATAATCATTTATATTTTTCTGAGAACTAACTTCAACATAACTACTAAGAATGTTGCACATATGTTTACCACCGTTACTTAAATTATTTTTTGGACCGTTAGCACTCCATTCTCCGTTTGCCCAAGGTCTTGAAGGCATTACTATCACGGTATATTTATTTCTATTCTCAACTCTGTAATATGAATTCATTTCATCAATCACATTTAATGGAATATATTTTTTTACTTCATTTATACAACCATCGTAGAATGACTTATTTTTTTTCAAGAAATCTTCTACATTATTGTTTGTATAAAAGTTGTTTAGATTTTCGATGAAAGAATGTATTTGATTGTCGATGTATTTATTTTGTCCGTCAGATAGTTCTTTCGACAAAAAGGTAAACGGGTTCAGTTTTCCCTTGATTGGAAATGGTTTTTGCAGCACTAAATATCCTAAAAAGATATCTTGTCCGCCAGATTTCGTTGCGTACAGAGTGTCTATTAACTTAGCGAGTTGAATAACGATAGCCTCATTTTTAGGGAGAGAAAATTTTTCGTGTACTAATTTGACTAATGGACGAGTAATTGGTTGTACATTAAGCAAACTGTCTCGAATTTTTAAAAAACGTGAGTGTTTTAGGCTCAGTCTTTCCACAATAGAAAAAGTTTCTAAGTTATGATTTGTAGTTATTTCGATACTCTGTTTTGTCTGAGCAAAGCAAAAGTTCCAAAAGAATAAAACTGTCAGAAAGGGTAGTTTTTTCATGTTAATTGTACTTCGTTATTGCCGTTTTTAAATTTCTGCCAACGTCGGGGGCTTGTGGTCAGGTGGGGAATTTGAAACACCTCTGCCCGAACGTCCGCCGACATAAATTACTGTTTTTTAATTACTTACAAATGTTCAAAAGCGTTCCGTCAGTCCGAACAAATGTACAAAAGAATTATTAATGTTCAATTAATTCCGTCTGCCCCAATTGCCACAAACCCATGTTGGCGGCTGGTTTTTTAGGGATTATAATATCAATATTTCACCAACTGTCCCGTCCCAAATGTACCCGCAAAAATCCCGAAAAAAACTTGCCGCCAACGTCGAGGGCTTGTGGCAGGTGGGGAATTTGAAATACCTCTGTCCGAACGTCAGCCGATGTAAATTACTGTTTTTCAATTACTTACAAATGATAATTAGGTTTCCGTCAGCCCAAACAAAAGTACAAAAGAATTACTAATGTTGATTAACTTCCGTCAGCCTCACTTGCCACAAACCCATGTTCTCGGCTGCCGCTTGTTCCAACTGTAAAAACCTTAAAATTATCGCAATATGAAAATAAATTTTATGTTTGCTTGGTTTGATTTTTGGATTGGTCTATTTTATGACCAGAAAAATAGAACTATTTATATTTTTCCAATTCCCATGTTTGGGATAAAAATTCAATTAAAATAATGGCTCACGAATGTTTTTCATGTGGTGGTGAATGCTACTGCTCAGGTGATATTGATGATTCAATTATCAGTTTAACACCTTTAAAATGTAAAAGTTGTGGTTGTGAAGACTGGAACTATTCAGCACCTGTAATTACTGCAAATTGTTCAAAATGCAACCAAAAAGACGAACTTGTAGAAGTTTTCTTGGAAGGAGAGTCTCATGGAAATTATTGTTACAATTGCTGTGAAAAAGAAGGATTTTGTTATGGATGTGGCGATTTCTCTGCGGGTACTGAGAAATTTGATTTTTCAAAAATGGGTGCATACTGTGATAATTGTCAAGAACAAATCAGAGATTCATATGATTAATGGGTCTCTTGCGGTTGCCGAGAACGTAATCGGGCTTGTGGCAGGTGGGAAATTTGAAACTCTCCTGCCCGAACGTCCGTCGATGTAAATTACTAATGTTCAATTACTTACTAATGATTTTTAAACTTCCGTCCGATGGAACAAATGATGAATAAAATTACTAATGTTGAGTTAATTCCGTCCGCCCCCACTTGCCACAAACCCATGTTCTCGGCTGCCTTTTTTAGTCTGTAAACTGTAAATAAATTGTCCAATGGCACAAAATAGTAAAATAGAATGGACGCACCATACCGCTAACCTTTGGCATGGTTGTACGAAAGTCCACGAAGGTTGTAATAATTGTTATGCTGAAAAACTTTCTCATCGTTGGGGGAATGATGTTTGGGGTAATGACAAACCAAGAAAAGAAATAAAATCTTTCTGGAAAGACCTTGATAAATACCAAAAAATAGCTGAACAATCTAATGAAATTCATAGGGTATTTATTGGCTCAATGATGGACATTTTCGAGAAAACTATGATTATGATTGATAGTAAAGGTGCTGAGAATACGGATAGTATGACTGCAAATATTAGGTTCAAATTGTTAATGAGAATTGAAAAACAAAACTATCCTAATTTGATGTTCTTGTTTCTCACAAAAAGACCGTCAAATATTACTGGATGCGTTGAAAATGTTTTGTCTGAAAAATCGAAAAATAATTTAATGTTTGGAACGTCAATCTCAACGCAAGAACACGCTCAAAGGTTAATTGATATGCTTACAAAGGTCAATGGAAAGCGTTTTTTATCAATTGAGCCACAACTTACAGAAATAAAAGATATTGATTTAACAGGTATAGATTGGGTTATTCAAGGCGGAGAATCTGGTCATGGTAAACGTCCATTCAACATAAATTGGGCATATACAATGAGAGATATTTGTAAAGCTCAAAACGTGCCGTATTTCTTTAAACAAATTGATAAAATTCAAGAAATTCCGAATGATTTATTGATTCGGGAGTTCCCATAAGGTTGCCGAGAACGTCGGGGGCTTGTTGCTGTTTCGGGATTTGAAAACGTTTTGCTGGAACGTCCGACCGTTTAAATTACTGATATTGAGTTACTTACTAATGTTCAAATGAGTTCCGTAGGACGAAACAAAAGCCGAAAAGCATTACCTCAGTTCAATAACTTCCGTCAGCCGAAATAGAAACAAACCCATGTTGGTGGATGCCCGTTTGTCGTGTCGTAGTTGGATTGTCCAACGGAAAAATGTGTTATGTCGAAATGAATTGTCCCACGGAAAAATTTTAAAAATATGTCAATTGTTCAAAATGTCAAGTCCGCAAATGAATTAGAAGCTGAACGAGTTTTAAGTTTAATTTATGAAATTGCTAATAGACCCGTAGCGTGGGATATGCCTTATCGAACCCACGATGAACTTCGTCAATTGAACGATTCATTAGAACTTGGCAGAGCAAAGCCAATTCTGGAATTATGGAGTCGTATTCTGAAACTAAGTTAATAGAGTCCGTCCAATTGATTGACTCTATATGGCTTAACTGTTTGAGCGTATCTTTTTCACGGTGTCCGATTGCATTATATCTTATATCAGACAAAAGGAACTGATATTTACTTTTAAATGTGTTTAGCTTGCCAATTACGATATTTAGTTGTTTTAGCAAGTCGTCTGAATCATTGAAAAGTTTTATCTCGTCTCTAAGTTTTTTACCGCACATTTCAAGAAGGTCGTCCATGCTCTCATAAATTGTCAGGTATGCTTGTCGTGCGTAAAGTTTCTTTTGCCAATCTTTTGTAGAAAGAGCTAAGTCTCTGCTAATTATTTTTAGGTCGTATGAAATTAGATTTACAAATCCAGAAATATTATAGATTACTTCAACGGTCTTATGATTATTTTCAATTGAATATTTTAGTCCATCAACAATTATTGAAAGTGTCATCTCGTGTTTATCAAAGTTTGCGTCAAACATTGAATTTAAAACCGACTTTTGGTTATCCATAGTTTGTTCTAAGTGTCTGTCCACCGAAAGATTGTCGTTTTCCATATTTTATTTTAAGCTCGAAATTTTTATTCGGGTTTCCACCAACGTAATCGGGCTTGTGGCTGGTGGGGATTTCAAGGCACTTTCGCCCAAACGTCCGCCGATATAAATTACTGATTTTTAATTACTTACAAGTGTTTAATAGCGTTCCGTAGGACGGAACAAAAGGTGAACAGAATTAATAATGTTGATTAACTTCCGTCAGCCCCCACTTGCCACAAACCCATGTTGGCGGTCGTTTTTTTGTCGCACAAATTCATTTTACTAAAATTTCATTGTCAATGTCAAAAATGTATAAATATAAACTCGAAAACTCTTACTTTAAGAATCGCTACGGCTCAATGCCTGATAGTATTTTAGAGATTGTTAAATACGAGAGAGAAAAATCTGAATTACCATTCGATTATAAAGGTGAAAACTTTGTTTACGATTCTTTCTGTGAACGTCAAAAGAAAAAAGGCATTTTTAATTCTCAAATTTTAACGCCCAATAAAACTGCAAGTTTAATTGCTGATTTGGCATTTTTCTATGCAAAAAGTAAAAATATACTTGATGCGTGTTGCGGAACAGGTCAATTGTCTAAGGCTTTAACGTCAAAAGGATTTTATGTTCAAGGCTTTGATGTTGATGCTGAAATGGTTGAAATTTGTAATCTAACCTCGCAAGGGAGTTTCTATCAATATGATTATAGAGAGATAAATCCTCAGGAAATTATTTATAATCATTACGATTTAATTGTGTCAAATCCACCTTATGAATTGTCCGAATTGAAGGATTTTTTTAAATTTCTAACAAAGCGTGTTGCCCCAAATGGTTATGCAATCTTACTAATTCCAAACGGATTTATAGACAAAAAGAAGCCAACAGAATTAGTGTCATATTTTGAACACTTTAAAATCGTCCACCGTGAAAGAATGTCAGAGCCGTTTTTAAGGGCTTCGGTTTTTGCGGAGATTGTCGTGCTTCAAAAATGACCGCCAACGTCGGGGGCTTGTGGAAGTTGGGGATTTGAAACACCTCTGCCCGAACGTCCGCCGAGTTAAATTACTGTTTTTCAATTACTTACAAATGTTCAACAGGTTTTCGTAAGCCGAAACAAAAATACAATAAAATTACTAATGTTCAATTAATTCCGTCCGCCCCAATTGCCACAAACCCATGTTGGGTGCAGTTTTATTTTCATTCAATGTTGGAATCCTCCGTATTTGCTAAATCTTTCTACCCAGTCAAAATACTCCCCCGATAGATTTCCATTTCCAATTAATGGTAAATCCCTAACATCTAAGTTATCAATTGTCAATGAGATACCAGTTTCTTCTTTATTGTTTCCATCCAAACCACTCATTACATTAAAAGCAACATTATCAATATTTCCAAGCATGATTTTATCCAGAGTTTGTGCTTGTTCAGATGTCAAACTGGAATAAAAAGTGGCTATTTCAAATGTTAAATTTCTTGTTTCGTCATCACCATTTGGATTATAGCTTTTTTTGTAGGCTTCGATATCTATACTTCTATAATGATTTTTCGTACTTAAATATCCTTCAAAAATATCATTTCGAAATAATTTTGTAACTGTTCGTCCAAATTTTTCAAGGTTTGAATGAATTATTATATCATTCAACTCAGGAAATTCAAAAAAAAGTAGAGTTGTCGGAAGGTATATTTCAGATGTTGCTTCACGAATTATTGTCCATAAACAATTATAAAAAACTTTATTTATGTTATAAATTTTCTGAGCACCTGAAATTTCTGAAATGCCAGTCCCCCAATATTTCCATTTAGAAATATCTTTCTGACTTTCTATTTTCCAATTTTCAACAAAAAGTGTATCGAAATTTTGATATTCAAATTCAACTTTATTCTTATTCTTTTCGAGTATCTCAACTTCTCTATTGATGCTTATGCTGAGAAGTCCTTCCAATGGTTGACAAAATATTCCAACAGCTTTTGGGTTTCCATAGGTTGTTTTAAAATCATAAAGGGAATTTTTGATAAAGTTCACAATAGACTCTTTATCATTCTTTAAATCAACCATCAGATTTTAGTTTAATTTTAGGTTTATAATTGGTCTCAAAAAATTGCACCCAACGTCGGGGGCTTGTGGTCAGGTGGGGAATTTGAAACACCTCAGCCCGAACGTCCGCCGATGTAAATTACTGATGTTGAGTTACTTACCAATGTTCAAAAGGTTTCCGTAAGCCGAAACAAAAGTACAATGAAATTCCTAATGTTCAATAACTTCCGTCCGCCCCACTTGCCACAAACCCATGTTGGGTGCAGTTATTTTTCGTTCGCTAATTGCCAAACCTCAATTTCTTTTTCAATGTTGTGTACCTTAAACCCATAACTTTCTAAACTTTTTATGATTTTGTCAGTCGACTTAACTTCGATTATAAAATCAAATTTACCTTCGACTTTATTATTTGTTGAGATTGAAAATCTTTCTGTCGAATAAGCGTTTAATTCTTTTATTAAATCATTTAGGGTATAGGAAGTGAAAATTAGCTTATCCTTAGCGTCTGATTTAGCTGAAAAATCTTCATCTAATGTCTTTTCTAACAACTTATTGTCTAAAATTAAAACTTCGTGTACTGGAAGATTTTGCGATAATTTTGTTTTTTTTAATCCAACAGTTTTTAAAATATGGCTCTCTATTTCTAATAAATCTTGACCATTTCCCTTCATATTTTTATAGGTCAAATCAAATTTTTCATTTTTTATGCTGTCAGGCATTAAAATATTGTTCTTAGCCTGACCAAATAAATCAGCGTATATGTCAATAAAATTTGTCGCTGTGTAACTAAACAATTTCAGACCCCCTTTACTAATATGTGGGTATTTACTTTTAGATTTTTTAAATTCTAATTTATACAGAATCTCCTTATTTGTAATCAGTTCCATAAAATCATCTTTTTCACTTACAATCTCAACTTTTAAAGGTTCGATAGTAGTTGAATTTATTAATAGCTTATTATTTTTATCACTCATTATGAAGTCATTAAGTGTAGATTCTGTAAGTCGTTGTGGGTCTCCAATCCATGAGACATAACCTTTATCATCAATTAAAACAGTTAATGGAATTTCTCCGATACCTGTTTTACCATCTCCATATTGAATCTGTGTTTTTTGTTCTACATCACTGACAACAATTGACTTGAAATCAATTCTCTTTAAAGTTCTCTCAACCTTTTCTTTTGATTCGTCAGTTATCGAAATAAAGTAAAGATTAGGGTTCTTAAATTTGGCTTGTAATTCGTTCATGTGAGGAACAGCGGCAACGCAAGGTCCACACCATGTCGCCCAAAACTCTAACACTACGAATTTGTTTGCAAGGTTTTTGTCCTTTGGGATATTTAATATCCAGTCAGTAACTGTAATTTGTGGGGCTTTTTGTCCAACTTTTATAATAGTTTGTCCGAAAACAGTCGAGTGTATAATTGTAAGTAAAATGAAAGTAATTTTCTTCATGTTATAATTGATGTGAATGGTTTTATAATTGCCGCCAACGTAAAGGGCTTGTGGAAGGTGGGGTATTTGAAACACCTCTGCCCGAACGTCCGCCGATATAAATTACTGATGTTGAGTTACTTAAAAATGTTCAATTGGTTTCCGTCAGCCGAAACAAATGTACAAAAGAATTACCAAAGTTCAATAACTTCCGTCAGCCCCCACTTGCCACAAACCCATGTTATATGCCGTTTTTTCTTCTCGTAGTATTAGTTTCGTCCAGTCAATACATATATTTCTGTAAGTCCTTTACGGTTGAACAAATCGTCTTGTCGTTTTGCCGATACCAATAAACTGTCAATTTCTCCTTCTGGTTCGTCCCAAAGCGGATGATTAAAAAGTCGGTGTAAGCAACCTTCAATTCTGTCTTTTTGGTTTTCGTCCATTGCTAAACGATATAATAGTTTCTCTCTGTCATCACTTGTTATGAAGTTAAAAGCCATACCCAAAATACTTTTCAAGTATGGTGTCCAAGTTAATACGGAACCTTTATGCCAGATTCTCCTTGCTTTAAGTTCAATACTTGTTAGGGATTTGCTACGAGAATTTTGAACCCAATTAGTGAGCTGTCCGTGTTTTACAAGTAAAAGAGATAGTTCTTTGAAATTTTCTAATTCTGCATCTCGGAAGTCGCCTATCGATTTGAAGTTTGCAGACGAAGGTTCAAGAAATAAAGTGTTTGGAAACACCGCAGTTTTAAGCAAGTCAATCGACAATGCAAATCCCGAGTCTCTTGATGCGACTGCCGTAAAAGGATTTATTGCGGATAGCTCAACTGCATTTGTAATAATTATACTTCTCAGCATCTGTTTTGCATCGGCTTTGCTGTGTTGCTTCTCTGAAACAAGGTAGTTGATGAAGTTTTCTTCTGAATGCTTATCAACAGGTTTTGTTGAAGTGAATTCGCCTAACATTTCTTTGTAAATTACAGAAAGTCGGTCAAGAAGTGTTGAAGTATAAAATGGAATCTGTTTGTGCTTTGAGTGAGCATCAAGGTTTGTAATCATCAAATCGTCAAAAAGCTTTTTTGCTTTATCTGATTCTGATGGAGAAAGATACGCTTTAATATCAACCTCTACTGTATTGTTTAAAACCTGTCCAGCTAATTTGTGCTGTCCGTCAAACAATTTGATTCTATTGTCTATTAATCGGGCAATTGATGGTGCAAGTTGTGGATGGTCTTTCAAATGGTCTCTTAAACCTATCAATCTCTTGTAATCAATAACTCTCGGCTGTAAACCTTCTTGGTCGTCATTTTCAAGCCATTTTATTGGAATTCTGCCATAAAAATATTGGACACTTAAAATGTTATCAAAAAGTAAAGTATAAGTTCTTTCAATAACTCCATCATCAATTTTGATGCTGTCTGATTCAGTTGTAAAATGGAATGATTTAGGCAATATTTCTTTCAAAATGAAAATATCTTGAAGTTTGATATTGTTCTTCTTGTCATTAAAAAGTTTTTCAAGTTTGTAATTGTCCCTAAATTCATAGAGTGATTGGTCGGATTTTCTTCGATTATATTCTTTGAGGACAATTCTAATATTTGACAAATCACTGTCGCCTTGTTTAGAAAATGGTAAGACATGGTCATACTCAAATTCATCTGTATCGCCAATCACTTCTCCTGAAATAAAACACCTTAAAGAACCATCCGTATTTTGTTGTTGAAGCCTTACTTGCTGTTTTTCTGATTCTAATATTTGTCTTTTCATTTAATTGTGTCTTGTAATTTTGTAAATTCTAATGTCAAAAGTGTTGATTTTTCGGCGTAGTAAAATGGCATATAACGTCGGGGGCTTGTTGCTGTTTCGGAAATTGAAAAAGTAATGCTGGAACGTCCGCCCATTTGAAAAACTGATAATTACTAATGTTCAATTAATTTCCGTCAGACGGAATAAAAGCCCGAACATAATTACTGATGTTGAT
>JANXML010000042.1 GCA_025354645.1 Arcicella sp.
CAGCAACAAATTGAAATTGGAAAAGAAAAGGATAGAAACGCTCTACTTGCCCAAGAAAAAGCTCAATCTGAATTTCAGTTTTTGCGTTCACAAGTGAATCCGCATTTTATGTTCAATACCTTGAATATGATTTATAACGAAGTTCGGAAAGTGAACCCTGAAATGAGTGAAATTGTGATTCAGTTTGCTGGAATGATGCGATATGCCACTGGTAAGAGTATGCAACAAGATGAAGTAAATTTGGAAGGAGAAGTTCAATTTGTAGAGGATTATCTCGAAATCCAAAAAAGAAGATTCAAAGATAGTTTGCAACTTGATTATAATATAGAAGGAGATAACCGTACGCAAAGAATTGTTCCAATGGTACTTTTCACTTTTGTTGAAAATGCGATAAAGCATGGATTGTATGAAGATCCAGACTTTCCATTATTTATTAGAGGAAACCTCTTTAAAGATAGATTTACATTTTTGGTTCACAACCGTAAAAATCCATCACCGAGTGGATTTGATGCGGGTGATACAGGAATTAGCATCGTCAATCTCAGAAAAAGGTTAGATTCGGTTTATAAGAATGGAGGCTATTCATTGGTAATCGAAGATTTGGAAGATGAATTTATTGTTAATTTTAATATAAATTTTAAAGAAGTAAAAAATAGAGAATAACATTGGGAGAAAATCGAAAGGTTTTCTCCTTTTTTGTTAGTATTTTCACTCCGTACTCAAAACTCGAAACTCCACAATTGAAAAATGTCTATCCACAAAAAACGCCGTAAAGTTGAAATTTGCCATAATTGCCATACTATTTTAAGTTTGGAAAATAACTTTTGCCCTCATTGTGGTCAAGAAAATCATGATTTAAAAGTTCCGATTGGACATTTAGCTTTTGAGGTTTTTGAAGGATTTACACATTTTGATACAAAGTTCTACAATACCATGCAGGCAATTTTTACCTCTCCTGGTAAAATCACCAAAGATTTTTTAGAAGGTAGAAGAGGACGGTATGTTCCTCCTGTAAGACTGTATTTTTTGATTTCGTTTGTTTTTTTCTTTGGATTAGGTAGTGTAGTCAATACAACTTTGGAAAATGAGACTAATTTCTTTGCCAAAGAAAAAGTCGAAGGTCAATATTTTGGAGGCTTTGTGACCGTAAATACAACTAATAAAGCTGAAAAGGAACTATCAAAAAAGTTAAACGAAGAACAAAATAAATTAACCATTCTTCAGAAATCAGGGGATACTTCTGGATTATTCAAAGCCAAAGAAGAAGTCAAACAAGCAAAACTATCAGTAAAACTTTTAGATAAAGTCGATAAAAAAACAAATGATTTCTTGAACACGTCTTCAATTTCTGTCAATGAAATTTTAGATGAAATGAATGTCGGACAAAATGATACATTGAGAAAATTAATCAGTAAATTATCGCTTGAAACACAGCGTTTACGTTTAATTGGCATTCAAAAACAGATAATTGCTGATACCATTAACACAGAAGAATTCAGTGAAATTACACCTGAGATGAGAACTTATTTTACTGAAAAAATTGGTGGAAAACGACCATTACAGTATTCTCTAAATCTTTATGCAATAAAAAAAAATGCTTCTGTTAAAATTAACTACAATTCAGATACTATAATCACGATTAAAGGGAGCGATGGAAGTCTTCAAAATAGGGCTTATCTGACAAATATTCAGACAATGTCAAATGCTCAATTAGATAGTATTCTTGATAAGGATGACTCTTTCAATGTTCTTGGAATTAGATTTTTAGAAAGAGGCTTTGCAAGAAATCTTACTTATTATCAGTTGGCATTTAGTGAAGATGGACAAAAAGCCTCAACAGAAATAGCTCAATTATTTCTCAACGTATTTTCAATAATGATGTTTATTTTAATGCCGATTGTGGCACTTCTCCTAAAAATAATTTACAGCAAAAGAACTCATAGTATTTTTTCCTATCCCTTTCGACTGATTCGCTATCTTTTTGACTGGATATTATTTTTATTCCGATTTAGAAAAGTTAGAAAATATCGATACGTTCCTCATTTATTCTTCGGGCATACAAGATATTATTACGAACATCTGATTTTTTCTATTCATATTCATGCAGTTTTCTTTTTATTGCTGATGATCTTTGTGGGAGGAGGAATTTTATTTGGTTATGGTAAACCAGTTTTCCTTATTACTTTAATTGGTTTCTTTATTTATTTCATTATATCGTTGAAAACCGTTTATCGACAAGGTATAATAAAAACTTTATTCAAATCAGTTATTTTGTTTATCCTTTATTTTTTCTCTTTCATAACTGTTTTGAGTTTAACAGGTGCCATTAAATTTGCTCTATCTTAATAACAATAAAAACAAAAGTGTCAATCCGAAACTCGAATTGACACTTTTGTTTTTTATTATTCTTTATTCATTATTTACCAAACTCTTCTCCATCACCACAAACTCTAAAAACTGTTTAGGTTCTCCAAAATTTGGGTCGTTCATAGGGAAAGGTTTTGTTTCTCCAGTTTTTTTATATCCATTTCTTTCATACCAAGCAATCAACTCAGATCGAACTGAAATAACGGTCATCTCAATTGTAGGAATATTTTTTTCTTGGGCAAAAATTTCTGCGAAGGTCAATAGTTTTTTTCCAATTCCACCACCTTGCAAATCAGGAGAGACAGTTAACATACCCAGATAAAGCGAGTTTTCTTTCTCAACTAACGTCACACAACCTAAAAGTTTGTCATTTTCTTCAAATTTAAAAATTGAAGTTTTAGTTGTTTGGATAGTTTCGAGTAAACTTTTTTCAGTTGTCCTAATTCCTCCTAATAAATCTGCCTCGGATGTCCATCCTCTCTTAGAAGATTCTCCACGATAAGCTGAATGGACTAATTTATGTAAGATTTCAACATCTTCATTAGTAGCTTTTGTAATCATAATTTAATTATTTATATATCTTAGTGAAACGCCGTAACCTAAAATCAACTAAATAGTTTTGCTACGTAAAATGCTGCTCCAGCCGCTAAAGCACCAATCAACATCACTTTGAAAGCACCTTTTATTGGATCTTGGTCGGTCACTTTACTTTTAAAATACCCAAAAACAAATAAAGTAATTAACGTTACGATTACTGAATAATTCAACGCAACATGTGCATTCTCCAAGAAAAAATAGGGAGAAAGTGGGATAATTCCACCAACGATATACGACATTCCAATCGTCAAGCCAGAGTCTCTTGCCCGATTAATATTAGGTTTTTCTAAGCCTAATTCAAACTTCATCATAAAATCCACCCATCTTTCTTTATCCTTAGAAAGTGCCTCCACGACTATATTTTGAGCATTTTCATCTAATCCGTACGTGGCAAAAATTTCTTTTACTTCCTCTTTTTCAGTCTCAGGAACTCGCTCAACTTCTTCATATTCCCGTTTTAATTCGGCATCGTAATGCTCAACTTCGGTTTGCCCTGCCAAATATCCCCCTAAGCCCATCGCAATTGAACCTGCAACAATTTCAGCAATTCCTGCGGTTGTAATGATGCTCGTATTCGCAACTGCCCCTGACAAACCCGCAGCTAAGGCAAACGGAACGGTTAGACCGTCAGCCATGCCAATCACAACATCTTTAATAAAATCTGAACTCTGTAAGTGTTTTTCCATTCTTTGAGCGGTGGATAATAAATAGTATTTAGAATGCAATAAGAATATTTCTAACGCACAATATTTCTAAATGCAAAAATAAATTCACTGAAAACAGCCAATTTATTTAATGATTTGCCTTAAAATATTGGTAGGTTTAATGAAATTAAAATTTCCCCAAAAATTATCATCATATTTCTTTCCACCCGTTGGAAAGTTAGTATTTTCCAAAATCTCGTTGTCTTTAATTGCCAATCCCATGCGTGAGTTTGCTTCTGTGGGAGAAAAATTAAGGGTTAATCTTGCGGGAATTTCCACATTGTCTTGCTTTATTATTGCCTCAATAATTAAAACTGATTCGTTTAGGTAATAGTTATTTAGAGCTGCATGATAATTTTGAATAACTTTAAAATTAGTTACCCTCGCATTTTTACTTCCACCAAATGCCGAACCTCCCATCACATCTTTCAAACCATCGGGCGTGAATTCATATTCATACCTCAAAATTCCCATTGTGAGCGTATCAACCTGCATATTACCCGTTTTTGCCCCTTTTAATTTTCTATCGATGGATGAAAAACTAATGCTAAAAACGGGCATTCCGTCGTATTCTTGAAGTTCAGGTTCTATCTGATATTTATAGTTTTTCAACGTTGCTTTATCCAAAAAATCAGGTGTTTTAGTTTCCAAAGTCCTACTCACTAAATCTGCACCATTCCCAAATTGTAAATTTTCCCAAACTTCTTTTCCTTCAACTTTTTCATAGCTTCTTCCTTTCAATAATTTTGCAACTTCTCCAATATTTCCTTTGTCGGGAAAGGGATATTTTTCAACCTTCAAGATGCCTTCTGAAATCTTAACAAAACCAGAATCAACAAATAAAGATTCACGATAAAAACCTTGAAGAAAATATGGATTTGCGTTGTGATTTTTTTCTAATCTTGAAACAATGTAGTCTATCGTTTTTCGTCCATCTCGTGAATCAATCGTTTTCTTTTCAACCGATTGAATTTCAAAAGTTAACGAGTCTTTTTTAACCTTAAATTCCAGTAAACTTTTCCGAATATCTTTAAAATTCATCTTCGTAATAATCAGGCTTCCAGTATTCTGCAAAAGGACAGGATATTTCAAAATGAACTCCCCTGAATCGTTGGTTGTGACACCAATCGCAGACGTACTCGCACCCTTCGCTGGAATTCCTACGTAAACACCCGCAACAGATTTTTTGGTATTTGCATCAATTATTTTTCCAGATATAAAAGTGAAATTTTGGGAATAAATGGATGAAAATTTTATGAATAAAATACTAAAAATAAAGAGTAACTTTTTCACGATTATTGAGAAGATTTTGAATGAAAATTACGTGGTTAAAATAACAAATTTACTAAATGTTGACCATTTTACGTTAAATTTTGGCTAAAAACGGGCTATTTTAATTAATAATGATAATTTTTCTTTGGAATTTCAGTTACTATTCAAATATTTACGGTCTGAAATGAAGTTGAAGCTTAATATTAGTTACCTTTTATGCTTATATTAAACCTTTCACTAATACTTTTTTACTATTAACTAATTTTTAAAATTAACAAAAAACATGAAAAAAATTATTGCACTCTCCGTATTACTTTGTGGTTTATTCGTAGTTAATCCAAGTGTAAATGCACAGGATACCAAACCCCAAAAAGAGAAAAAAGCGAAAGCCTCCGACACAGATAAGGCAGTGAAAGATGCTGAAAAGGCGGCGAAAAAAGCTGAAAAAGAAGCAGAAAAAGCGGCAAAATCAGCAGAAAAAGAAGCCAAGAAAAAAACGAAAGATGTTAAGGATGCAAAAGACGCAAAAGTTGATGCGAAAGTAAAAGATGCCGATAAAGCAACTAAAGATGCTGAAAAAGAAGCAAAGAAAAAAATGAAAGCGGAGGCAAAAGCCGCAAAAGATGGTGTGAAAACTGAAACTGTTCCAACAACTGGTGATGCCAAAAAGGATGCAAAAGTGAAAATGACAGCAGAAGAAAAGGCTACTAAAAAGGCTGAAAAGGAGGCAAAAAAAGCAGATAAAACTGCGGATTCTAAAAAAGTTGAAGACAAAAATCCTACTGTTAAACCTGAACCAGCAAAAGTTGTTAAGAAAGCTGACAAAGCAACTGAAAAAGCTGCAGCGGGAGATGACAAAATTATTGGGAAGGACGATAAAGGACGGACAATCTATGAAGGTCCACGTGGCGGTCGTTATTACATCAATTCAAATGGTAATAAAACTTACACTAAGAAAGATGCTTAGTATTTGATGTTCGATGCGACCGTCGCTCGGTTCGTTTTTCGATGTTCGGTTAAAAATTAAAAAAGCTCGTTAGGAATTTCTTAACGAGCTTTTTCTGTTATTGTCTAATACTAACTTCCTACTTTTTAATCTTCCCCAACATATCGTTTTTCTTTGATGAATCTTGAAACCAACATGAAAATTATTACCTCGGCTATCATCAGTTTTACAAAAAACCAGTAATATTCCGATTCATGCCCACTAACTCTTAAATAAGAAAAATACCCCCCTTTTGATATACTTTCGTTCATTAAAGCTACTAAATAATTTCCCAACGAAACCGTTAATAAACCAATTGCTGCCATTGTACTTTTCATGTATTTTGGAGAGTTTGTGTACGCATATTCCAAACACGTAACCCAAACTAAAATTTCTCCCCATGCCAATACTAAATATGCAAAAATTTGTCTCCACACCGACGGATTCTGACCTCCATCAATTGTATCTTGAATTTGGGCTATAATTACGAAAGATAAACCTGTAAGAATAAGCCCAACACCAATTTTGCGTAATGGTGTGAGTTTCAAGCCAATTTTATCACAAATTGGATAAATTAAATAGGTAAATATTGGCAGAAAACTTACCAAGAAAACTGGATTAGCCAATTGCACTTGTGATGGTAGAATTTTAACACCTCCAATAAAAGTTAAATCTAATTTTTTTGCCTGTAAAACCCATTCGGCAAGACTTTGATCCCACATTGCCCAGAATAGTGGTACAAAAGCAAATACTAACAATACTTTTCCTGCGGCTGCCAAACCTTCTTTAAATTTTGTTGCATTAAAATCAATTCCAGAAGGAGGGACGATAATGTATTTTTTTCGACCTAACCAAAAGATTAAAGTTGCTAAAGCCATCAAAATTCCAGGAACACCAAAAGCAACTGATGCACCATACTTATCATAAAGAATTGGAATAAAAAAATTGGAAACCACTGAACCTGAGTTAATTGCAAAATAAAACCAACCAAAAACCTTCGACATTAAATGCTCATTTGATTTACTAAATTGGTCACCCATGTTAGCAGAAACGCATGATTTGATTCCACCTGCACCTATCGCAATTAAGGTTAATCCATAGCCAAACCAAGTTAAATCAGTGTCAAACAGTGCTAAAAATAAATGACCAACACAATAAATAATTGAAACATATAAAATGACTTTATATTTTCCAAAAAACCAGTCTGCCATTAAAGCACCAATCATGGGGGTAAAATAAGCTAAGGATACAAATAAGTGTACTTGTTCGTTTGACTTTGCCTCAGCAACTGCATTTAGAGCGGCGTTTCCTGTCGGATTAAAAAATTGGGCAACTAAAAATACGGATAAAATTGACCGCATTCCATAAAAGCTAAAACGTTCCGCAGCTTCATTACCGATGATATAGGGTATGGCTGCTGGATACTTATCAGATTTAATTACTTCGGATTCAGTGGAAATTGATGACATAACTTTTGTGTTAAAGAAAAATGAATGTTTGTGATGAAAAGGTTTGCAACCACATAGAAATTTAAGGAAACATAGCAACAACAAAAATGAACTTCTAATATTTCACATTTTATTAGGAACAAATTTGAGGAATATTCTTAAATGATATTATTCCAAAATCGTGCTAAATTAATGTGATTCAAGCGTTGAAACAATTTTGTTAATTTGAACAAAATTAATCTCTAATGATTACTTTGCACTATTCCCAGAATTATCAACGAAAAAGGTAAAAATCATTGTCATAAACTAATAAAATGTTTTTGTAAGAAAATTGTATTAGGTAAATGCGAATGGTAATAATCACTAAATTACTAAACCATAACTCACAACTTAAATAACTCGTGAAACATTTTGTGGAACACTTCTTTGCTTATATGAACGGAATGACGGATATTTGAGGTTGAGAACCAGAAATAAAAAAAATGGGTAAAATAATTGCCATAGCCAACCAAAAAGGAGGCGTAGGAAAAACCACCACTACCATCAATTTAGCGGCAAGTTTGGCTGCCTTAGAGTTCAGGACACTCATTGTGGACGCTGATCCACAAGCCAATTCTACGTCAGGTTTGGGTTTTAATCCAAAAGGAATCGAAAATTCAATTTATGAATGTATGGTGGATGGAGTGCTTGCTTCGGACATCATAATCGCTACTGATTTGCCGTATTTGCACATTATTCCCTCACACATTGATTTGGTTGGTGCTGAAATTGAGATGATTAATCTGAAAGACCGTGAACAAAAAATGAAAGAATCGTTGAAGCCTATCAGGGATAATTACGATTTTATCATCGTTGATTGTTCGCCTTCGTTGGGTTTGATTACCATTAATGCCCTCACTGCCGCAGATTCAATCATTATTCCTGTGCAGTGTGAATATTTTGCGTTGGAAGGATTGGGTAAATTATTGAATACCGTAAAAATTATTCAATCTCGACTAAATACCAATCTTGCCATTGAAGGAATTTTATTAACAATGTACGATTTGCGGGTTCGTCTTTCCAACCAAGTTGTGGCAGAGGTAACCGCCCATTTTCACAACATGGTTTTCAACACTATTATACCCCGAAACATTCGTCTTTCTGAATCTCCAAGTTTTGGTGTTCCTGCCATTGCCCATGATTCTGAAAGTAAAGGAGCCATCAGTTATCTGAACCTTGCCCGTGAAGTTTTGGCAAAAAATGGATACGTAACACAAGAGTAATTTTCGTTTTTCGATGTTTGTTTTTCGATGTTTGTATTTAGAAAGTACCCTTTAATTACTCAATATCAAGAACTAAACTTTAAGCATCGAATTCCGAAAATCGAATAACAAACATCGAGCATCGACAACAAAATGAGTAAAGTAGAAATTCCAGCAATGAAAAAACGTGTCGGATTGGGTAGAGGCTTAGGAGCTTTACTCCAAGATTCAGACGAAGTAAATAATATTCAGCCACGTGTTCCAGTTTTACCAATGGAACGCTCTTCACGCATGGAACAAATCAGTTCTATGAATGAAATTGCGTTGGATTTAATTGAAACAAATCCTTATCAACCAAGAACGCATTTTGATGAAGAGGCTTTGAATGAATTGGCTGATTCGATTAAAATTCAAGGTATTATTCAACCGATTACCGTTCGTCAGATTGGTCAAAATAAATTTCAATTAATCTCTGGTGAGCGTCGTTTGCAAGCATCCAAGCGTGCAGGACTAACCAGTATTCCTGCGTATGTAAGAACGGCAAATGACCAACAAATGCTTGAAATGGCATTGATTGAGAACATTCAGCGTGAAAATCTGAACTCAATTGAAATTGCCCTTTCATACCAAAGATTAATTACGGAATGTTCTTTAAAACAAGAAGAATTGGGGGATAGAGTAGGTAAAAATCGTACAACAGTTAATAATTACATTCGATTATTGAAATTACCCGATGTTATTCAAGTGGCTTTGCGAGATATGAAAATTTCAATGGGACATGCCCGTGCGATCATTAATATCACTGATAGAGAACAACAATTAGAAATGTTCAAAAAAATTATTGCCGATGATTGGTCTGTGAGAAAAGTAGAAGAAGCCGTAAGAGATTTAGCGGATTCTAATTTAGTGAATTCTGCCAAAAAAGCCATTGGTGGCGGCGTTAAGCAAGAAATTAGAAGTTTACAGTTCCGTTTACAAGCCTACTTTGGAGCAAAAGTTGTGGTGAAAGCCGATGAAAAAGGAAAAGGAGAAATCAAAATTCCTTTTACGTCACAAGCCGATTTAGACAAAATTTTATTAGCAATCAAAGCATGATTCTTTCGTTGTTAGTTTTTCGATGTTTGATGTTCGGTAGGATTCCGAAAATCGAACATCGACAATCGAAAAACGAACATCCTTTGATTTTTAAAAAATTTAGATGAAAAAATTATTGTTTTTACTCTTTTTAATAATTTTTATTACGAATACTCACGGACAAGTTATCAGAATTGACACCTCAAAAATTGTTAATATTGATAAAAAATTAAAGGTTTATAGTAGAGAAGATTCATTAAAAAAGTTCTATAAAATTATTCCAAGAACTGCAACGCTACGTTCTTTGATGTTGCCAGGTTGGGGACAAATTTATAATAGGCAGATTTGGAAAGTACCTTTTGTGGCAGCGGCGTTTGCAGTTAATATTTATTTTATTGCTCGCAACGATATGCGTTATCATTATTACAGAAACCTTTTAGGTAATACTTATGCAGGAGGAACGGCAAGTCCTAATACAACTTTCAAAACCCCACTTTATGATGACGTAGCCACTATTAGAGAATATAATCAAGATCAATTGAACAACATTGTTGCAGGTTACAGAAAAAACAGAGACGGGTCATACTTAATTTTATTTGCCGTTTGGGCTGCAAATATTGTTGATGCCAATGTTACGGCACACTTGAAAACATTTGACATGACGGATGATATTTCATTAAAAATACAACCTACATTTAGTAGCCCCGAAATTATGGAACCCGTTTTTGGAGCAAAAATAACTTTAACACTGAAATAGGTATGAGGTAGTAGGTATTAGATATGAGGTAATAAGTACAAAATAGTAAGTTAGTTGATTAAAATATTACATTCTATTTTACTTTTTACAATACTTAAAACCTCATACCTACTACCTCATACATAACAAAACATGAACATAGTATTACTCGGCTACGGCAAAATGGGTAAAGTTATTGAGAAAGTCGCAGAGAGTCGAGGTCATAACGTTGTTGCCCGCTTTGATGTTGATAATCGGCATGAATTTGAGCAATTAACCGTTTCACAAGTAGATGCCGTTATAGAATTCAGTCACCCTTCTTCTGCTTTTCAAAACGTAAAATCTTGTCTTGAAAAGAACCTACCTGTGGTTTGCGGAACAACGGGTTGGCTTGAAAACAAACCCGAAGTTGAAACATTGGCAATTGAAAAAGGGGGAGCATTCTTTTGGTCTTCTAATTATTCAATTGGGGTAAATTTGTTTTTTGAGTTAAACAAAACCTTAGCAAAATTGATGGCTCCGCAGAAACAGTATAGCGTTTCTACTACGGAAATTCATCATACTGAAAAGAGAGATGCTCCCTCAGGTACAGCTATTACGTTGGCAGAAGGTATTATTCAAAATTCAGAAAATAAGTTAAAATGGGTAAGTAATGAAATTCCAAAACAAGATGAAGTAGCGATTTGGTCGGCTCGTGAAGGAAAAGTTCCTGGTACACACGTTGTAAAATACATTTCGGATATTGACCAAATTGAAATCTCCCACATTGCACACGGAAGAGAAGGCTTTGCCCTTGGAGCAGTGATTGCGGCAGAATGGATTGTCGGTAAAAAAGGAGTATTTGGCATGAAAGAATTATTGAGTATTGTGTAATTATTAGGTAATCTTTTCGACCAATAAATAAGATTTAAAATAGTATAAATAACCAGTCAGCAATAGTAAAAGCATTCTTACATTTTGAAACTAAGTTTTCTATGTATTCTATGTTTCTTCGTAATTGCAAAATATTAAAATGTCAGAAAAAACACAACCAGTTCAAAAATCCGCCTTTCGTGAGTGGATAGATTCAATCGTTTTTGCGGTAGTTGCCGCCACTTTAATTCGTTTCTTCTTTTTTGAAGCCTATACCATTCCAACGCCTTCGATGGAAAGTTCTTTGATGGTAGGAGATTTCTTATTTGTTAGTAAAATGCACTACGGCGTTCGTACCCCAAAAACACCTTTGCAAGTGCCATTAACGCATCAAAAAATTTGGGGGACTGATTTGCCTTCGTATTCAACTTTATTAGATTTACCAATTAAACGTTTGCCAGGTTTTTCAGAGGTCAAACAAGGTGATGCCGTTGTTTTCAATGTTCCAAATTATCTCCCAGATGGCGATGCACCCGTAGATTTGAGAACGTATTACATAAAAAGATGTATTGGAACGCCAGGAAATACGTTGGAAATCCGTGATACACAGGTTTATATTAATGGAAAACCTATGGAAAATCCTGCGAGAATGCAGCATGAATATTTGTTGAAAGTTAAGGAAACTTTGAATGAAGATTTTTTCAATAAATACGATATAACAAATGGAATAGATGCTACTGGACAACCAAATTTTAATTGGCAAGAAGTACAATTAACGTCTCAAGATTCTTCAATCGTGGGTTTACATGACTACGTAGTAAATACTTATTCCTCTAATATCGAAGAGATTAAAAAATTAAAATCGTTTGTATCAGTTGAGATTTTGAAAGCACCGAAAGGAACGCCTGATGGAGAGGACAGCATGACAAAGGATGATGCTTCAACGGCAATGTTTGGAAAATCTTATGTTTGGAATAAAGATAATTACGGACCACTCTTAATTCCAAAAGAAGGGTCAACGATTCAATTAGATTCTATGAATGTTGATAAATATAAGTACGTTATTAAATATTATGAAGGAAATAAAGACGTAGTAATTGATGGTTACACCATTAAAATTGACGGTAAAATCATTAAATCATATACTTTTAAACAAGATTATTATTTCATGATGGGAGATAATCGTCACCATTCAGCCGATTCACGTTATTGGGGATTTGTTCCTGCTGACCATATTGTTGGAAAAGCGGTTTTCGTCTGGATGTCGCTCGACCCAAACAAATCATGGTTCTCAAAAATCAGATGGAGTCGGTTGTTTAGGTTTGTGGAATAAGTTTCGGTACACGGTAAAGGGAGAACGGTTCACGGTAAAACAAAGAGGTCAGAATTCAATTTTGACCTCTTTGTTTTACCGTTATTTTTTACTTTGTGGTCAAGTACCGTTCACCATTTACCGTGTACCGTTTACCAAAAATCACTCCACATAAAGCACCAAACCCTTCAAATAACTCCCTTCGGGATGAAAGAAATTTACAGGATGGTCAGCGGGTTGTGTTAGGTGATGCAATACTTTTACTTGCTTGCCTGCTTCCAAAGCAGCAGCCACAACTGTATTGTAAAATAAATCTCTATCCACGACTTGCGAACAAGAGAAAGTAAATAAAATTCCCCCTTTGGCTAATCGTTTGAAACCTTCGGCATTGAGTCTTTTATATCCTTGAACTGCATTGTGTCGAGTCGCAACGTTCTTGGCAAAGGCAGGTGGGTCAAGCACAATGAGGTCGTAAAATTGATCGTTTGCTTTCAGATATTTCATTACATCTTCTGCATAAGCCTCGTGCGTAAGTCCTTGAAAATCATTAATTTCCACATTTTGAGTTACCAAATCAATGGCTTTTTGTGATACATCAACCGAGTGAACTAATTCAGCCTCCGCCCCCAACGCATAGATTGAAAATCCTCCCGAATAACAAAAAGAATTCAATACTTTTTTACCTTTTGAATATTTTGCCAATAATGCCCGATTGTCTCGTTGGTCAAGAAAGAACCCCGTTTTTTGACCCGTTTCCCAATTAATCAAGAACTTAAAACCATTTTCTAAAACCTCATGAGGAACGGCACATTGTCCAAATAAGTACCCATTTTGAACATTTTGAGCAAATTGTTTAGGTAATGTTTCGTGAGATTTATTGTAAACTGCCAATAATTTATCGCCAAAAACTTTCTGTAAAGCCAATGAAATTTTCTCTTTTTCGAGATACATTCCGATACTGTGAGCTTGAAAAACTGCCACGCCATTATAAAAATCAATGATTAAACCTGGGCAACCATCGCCTTCACCATGAATTAATCTGAAACAGTTAGTGCCTTGAAAATCAATAACTTGACGAACCTCATAGGCTTTTTGAATTTTTTGAAACCAGAAATTTTCATCCGATTCAGTTTCTTGAAATGAGAATATTTTTACGGCAATACTTCCTTCGTGATAATGTCCCGTGGCAAGATAATTCTTTTGCGAATCTAAGACATCAACGACCTCACCATCTGAGGGTGTTCCAACAATTTTTCCAATTGCCCCCGAGAATATCCAAGGGTGAAAACGTTTTACAGGATTTTCTTTCCCTGGTTTTAAAATTATTTGTGATTTCATGGTGCAAAGTTACGTATAAAAGATGGCACGCAGATAACGCAGATGCCTTTGGCAACGCAGATTTTCGCAGATTTAAAAACAATTCTACCAAAATAATCTGTTACATTTTTTTAATTTAAAAAATCTGCGAAAATCTGCGTTGCGAAGCATCTGCGTTATCTGCGTGCCATCTTTTAGTTTTCTTCACGTTGTTTGAACAATTTATTTAGCCAAGATTTCTCCTCATTTTCTTCCTCTTTTTTCTGGTTTTCCGATAATTTAAAATTCAGAAGTGCGGTTAAATCTGGTTGTCCTGCGTCAACCCATGAAGTAAACCACAAATCTCCAATCATTTTTATGGCTCTTTTCATTTGCCTTTCAACCTGATTATCAAGCAATTGGTGATATTTCTTGGAATAATCTTTCGCATATACTTTTATGTTCTGACCATTACGTTCTTCAATACTATACTTCTTGTTTTCCTTAAAATTTGCATTCAATTTTTGTTCAAAAACTAATACAGAATCCAAAGCCGAATTGGCATTTCTAACTGCTTCCCACGCCCGTTTACCTACAAAACGCTCATAATCTGCAGTACCTACAAAGAAGTCATAATCATCAGAATAGAGTTCTGGCAACCGTGATTCCCAAAATCCATGAATTCCTATTTGGTTGGTTTTCTGACCGTTATAATTGGAAGTTGTGTGTAAAGGCACATTGGCATCAGCAATGTAATGACCAATTTCAGCCGATAATTTCAAGATTTTTTGACCATCATTTTCTTTAAATGCTTTGGTTAATTGAAATTTCATCAACTGAATTTGCCACGGAACAATACCATGTTTCATCAAAGTATCTTCCGTGAATTTTTCAACGGCATCATTCCAAAAAATAGGAAGTTTATAGGACGCACTATCGCCATAATTATCCAAATCAATATAATGTCTTGGAGCTTCATATTTCACGGCATAACGACGTTGGTCAGGGTCAACCGAGTGTTCCATTACATAACGGAGATGGTTTTTGTAGAAAGGCATCATTTCTTGTGGAAGCGTAAAAATCGCCAAACGATTAATTTTTTGATGAGCAAAGAAACCCCATTTTTGATTCCCCCAACGCTTCGGTTCGATGTTTAATTTTCGATGTTTGATGTTCGTAGGAAAAGAATTTGATAAGGAAACATACTGATTAATTAAAATTAAGATCAGTAATTTTAGTTTGATAGATTTTTTCATGAAAAATTGAAGAGTGGTTGATAATATGATTTAATTGCAAAATGATATGTTTATATGTAACTGATTATGAATTTATTTTGATATATTTTAATTGATTATTTTCATTTTGGATTTTACTAACTACTAACTAATAACTGTTAACTATTAACTTTTCCCCAAACCGTCTTGTAATTTAATAAAAAAGCCGTACCTTTGCACTTCAAATTTAGAAAACAGAAAACCAATATTTATTCGGGAAATAAACATGGCAAATCACAAATCATCATTAAAGAGAATCAGATCTAACGAAGCGAAAAGATTACGTAACCGTTATCAACACAAAACTACCCGTTCAATGGTTAGAAAATTGCGTGGTACACATGATAAAGTTACTGCAACTGATCTTTACAAGAAAGTTTCTTCGGCATTAGATAAATTAGCAAAAAGAAATGTTATTCACAAAAATAAGGCTTCTAACTTGAAATCAAAGTTATCGAAGTTGGTGAATAAATTAGTTGCATAATTTAACTAAAAGATATTCGTTTGAAAGACCTTACTGAAAAGTTAGGTCTTTTTTTTGTTTGTATTGATATTGAGGGTTAATTTGTGTATTGATTTTCGGATGTCACTTAACCAACATCGAAAATCAAGAAACGAGAATCGAAAATGAACCACTACGAAATAGAACACCTCAATATTAAATCTTGGGCAGAAGAAGACCGTCCGAGAGAAAAACTTCTGATAAAAGGCAAAGCTGCTCTTTCTGATGCCGAATTATTAGGTATTCAGATTGGGTCAGGTATTCGGAATATGACAGCCGTAGAATTAGGAAAGCTGATTCTGCAAAGTGTAAATAACGACCTCAATCAATTGGCTCGCCTGACTGTAAAAGACCTATCAAAATTTAAGGGCATCGGAGAAGCGAAAGCAATTACCATCGTAAGTGCCTTGGAATTGGGTCGTAGAAGAAAAAATTCAGAAACTCCCGAAAGAGTCAGGATAACTTCTTCAAATGATGCCTACGAAGTTTTGAAGCCACATCTCATGGATTTGCTACACGAAGAATTTTGGATAATTTTACTAAATCGTGCTAATCAAGTCATGAAATGTGAAAGAATTAGTAGCGGAGGCGTTTCAGGAACGGTTGCAGACCCAAAAATGATTTTTAAAGTTGCCTTAGAAAATCTTTGCAGTGCCATTATTTTGGCTCATAATCATCCGTCGGGTAACCTTACGCCCTCGCAAGCGGATAAAGATTTAACAAAAAAACTCCGAGAAGCAGGAAATTATTTAGATGTTCCCGTTTTAGACCATGTTATTTTTACGGATAAAGGGTATTTGAGTTTTGCGGATGAGGGGCTTATTTAGGTATATTTTAGGTAGGAGTTATGAGGTCATAGGTATGAGGTAAAAAATTCCATAAGTTATCAGAATATCTCACAATTGTGGAACTTGAAATTTCAAAATCAAATTCTCATTACCTAATACCTAATACCTAATACCTAATACCTAATACCTAATACCTAATACCTCAAAATAAATGACTTTCCGAAAAAGACTTCAATATTTTTTAGTAAAGCGTTTGAATATTTCAAATAAAAATGCCTTAGAATGTATTTTAGAAGGCAAAACTAAAATTAATAGTAAAGTTATTTTTGAAAACATTATTCTTCATCCAGAAGATTCTATTGAATTTGAAGGGCAAGTTTTACAAGAAGGAAAGCAATTTATATATGTTGCTTTTTATAAACCAAGAGGAATTGAAACCACTTTGAATCAAAAGATTCCAGAAAATTTAAGAAATATTTTACCTTTCAAAGAAGCACTTTTTCCTGTGGGCAGGCTTGATAAAGAATCCGAAGGATTGTTGATTTTGACGAATGATGGACGGACTTTTGATAAAACCTTACGAAGTGAGCATCAAACTGAAAAGGAGTATTTAGTAACAGTTAATAAAGAAATTACCGATGATTTCATTCAGAAAATGTCAAATGGAATTCCTATTTTAGGAAAATTGACGCTCAAATGCAAAGTTGAGAAGATTGACGATTTTGCTTTTAGAATAATCTTAATGCAAGGCATAAATCGTCAAATTAGAAGAATGTGTTATAAACTCAATTATAAGGTTTTGAAATTAATACGAGTAAGAATTGGAGAGGTTGAATTAGAAAATTTACAACCAAATGAGTATAGATATTTCAAACCATAAAAAAACCTTCCCAATTTTGAGAAGGATTTTTATGGTTTTTTAGATAATCAACATTGCATCACCATACGTAAAAAATTTGTATTTTTCCTTGATTGCGATTTGATATGCTTCTTTGATTAACTCAAATCCACCAAAGGCGGAAGTCATCATAATCAAGACAGATTCTGGTAAATGGAAGTTCGTTAACAAGGCATTTGGAATTCTAACTTCGTAGGGAGGGAAGATAAATTTGTCCGTCCAGCCGTCTATGGGCTTTAAATGCCCATCTGCCGATACCGAAGATTCCAACGCTCTCATTACAGTTGTTCCGATGGCACAAATCTTTTTCTTAGTATCAATTCCTTCATTTACAATATCACAAGTTTCCTGCGGAATATTAAAATTCTCAGAATCGGTTTTGTGTTTTGTTAAATCTTCAACGTCCACAGTTCTAAAAGTTCCTAAACCAATATGAAGGGTCAAAGGCGTGAAATTAATACCTTTCAACTCCAAACGCTTCATGATAATTTTATTAAAGTGCATACCAGCCGTTGGAGCGGCAACAGCACCTACATGTTTTGCGTAAATTGTTTGAAAACGCTCTTCATCTGCCGCCTCAACATTACGTTTAAAACGAATTTCGTCAGGAAGTGGCGTTTCACCTAATAAATGAATTTGCTTCATTAAAGCATCATGGTCGCCATCGTATAAGAAACGAATGGTGCGTCCCCGAGAAGTTGTATTGTCAATTACCTCCGCAACTAAATCACTGTCGCCAAAATATAATTTATTACCTACTCGAATTTTACGAGCTGGATCAACCAAAACGTCCCAAAGACGGTGTTCACGATTTAATTCACGCAATAAAAAAACTTCAATTTTTGCTCCCGTTTTTTCTTTTTGACCGAATAAGCGAGCTGGAAATACTTTGGTGTCGTTGGTAATCATGACATCACCATCGTCAAAATACTGTAAAATATCTGTGAACATTTTGTGTTCAATCGTTTTTGTTTTACGATTAATCACCATCATACGTGACTCTCCACGATGTTCGGTTGGATATAATGATATAAGATTGTTGGGTAGATCGAACCTAAATTCGGACAATTTCATTCTGATAATATTTGCGGTTTTTTCGCCTGGAATCATTTTCTTTTTGTTTAATACTATTTTTGTCGTGATAAAATGGAAAGGATTTATCGATTTTCAAAAAACGATACGCTTGAAATTATACCTAAATGTAATACCCAAAGACCCAAGACCTCAACACGATTCTTGCAAATATACAATTTTGAGATAGGGCTTGTCAATAGAAATCAAGAATAAATTTGAAAATAATTATTGAGTAATTTGCTATTTTAGGGGAATTAGTTGACTGAATGGATATAATGGCAGATTTCGCAGGATTGTGAAACAGATCAAAAACCCCAAAAAAATCCAAATTTCTTCATTATGTAACAAAAATTTTCTGGAAATAGTTGTTCCGAATATTTCATCCGAAATTTTAAGAAGAAAGAAAGGTAGAAATACATAAATTAATAAATTACTATGAAAGGCTTCAACAAAGTTCCAGTGCAGAATTTGATGAAATGCCCGTTGTCCTCCACACCCAGGGCAATAAAAACCAGTTAAACTTTTGAAGGGACAAAGTGGTAAATAAGTAATTTCTGATGGATTCCAAAAAAAATAAAAGGCGGTAATGACCATCGTCATTACCGCCAAAAGGATTTTGATTGTACTCATTTATACTGGTTTTGTATAAACATTTGTTTTAGCGACAATATCATGAAGTGTTTGTTTTTTGTCTGTAAAAAATGCCATCAAATACCCAATTAAGCAAATTAAACCAGAAACTAATCTCATAATATTACGAATTAATGCCTTTTGGGTATCTAAACGATTACCATTTTCATCGGCAACTATTAATCCCATTGCACTTTTTCCAATTGTTCCTTGACGGTCGGATGATTCAAAATAAGTAAAATAGCCTACTTGAAGTGCAAGAGATACAACTTGAATAAGCAATCCCGCCCCAGCCATTGCTGCAACTAATCCCGCCGAATCACTTGTTTCGACAGCAGAAGCCCCCATAAAACCAACAGCACCTAAAATTCCAAATAGAATCATTGATACTACGGATAAAATAATTACGTCAATTAAAAAAGCAATGAATCTTTTGCCGCCGTCGGCTAATTGTAAATTTTGCATAATGATTAATTAATTTTATGGTTTGACTGTGAAATACTTTCACAAGAAAGACAATTTTCTAAATAAAGCCAAATTTTATCTTTAAATTTTCACTTTTATTAACATACTATACGTATATACGTCTAAATCATGAAACAAATAAGAACTTGTTAAGTTATTTAGTAACAAATCATAAAACTTTAAATCTTTAAAAATGTCAAAAGTATCAATTTTTTGGTTCCGCCGTGACTTACGTTTGCACGATAATGCGGGTCTTTATCACGCCCTAAATTCTGGAAATCCAGTGTTACCTATTTTCATTTTCGATAGAAATATTTTGGATGAATTGGATGATAAAAAGGATAGAAGAATAGAATTTATCCTTAATGCAATTAATGAAATAAAAGCAGAATTAGTAAAAATTGGCTCAAATCTTTTAGTAAAATATGGAACTCCAGAAGAAATTTTCCCTGAATTAATAAATCAATACGATGTTTCAACTATTTACACAAACCATGATTATGAAATTTATGCCCATGAACGTGATGAAGCAGTTCGAGAATATGTTATGAGCGAAGGCGTTGAATTTAAAACGTATAAGGATCAAACAATTTTTGAGAAAAATGAAGTGCTTTCGGGTGCTGGAACTCCTTACACCGTTTTCACGCCTTACAGTAGGAAATGGAAAGAAAAATTGAATGACTTTTATTTGAAATCATATCCTACGGAAGCGTATTTTGATAATTTTTTGAAGGCTAAAAATACCCAAATTCTTAGCCTGAAAGATATAGGATTCGAAAAGACGGATGGCAATTTACCTGATAATGAAATAGAAGATAATCTCATTAAAAATTATGCAGACAGAAGAAATTTTCCTGGCATAGAAGGTACATCAAGAATTTCAATTCATCTTCGTTTTGGAACGGTTAGTATTAGAGATTTAGCCCGTCGAGCCAAAGATTTATCCGAGACATGGTTAAATGAGCTTATTTGGCGTGATTTCTACTTTAATATTCTTTTTCATTTTCCTCATATTGGCGAAGGTCATGCTTTTCGGAGAGAATATGAAAAGATAGAATGGCGAAATAATGAAGACGAATTTCAAAAATGGTGTGAAGGTAAAACGGGTTATCCAATTGTGGATGCAGGAATGCGACAGTTGAATGAAACGGGATTTATGCACAACCGAGTACGAATGATTACTGCCAGTTTTATGATTAAACATCTTTTGATAGATTGGCGTTGGGGTGAAGCATATTTCGCAAAAAAACTGAACGATTATGAGTTTTCTTCCAATAATGGGGGTTGGCAATGGGCGGCAGGAAGTGGTTGCGATGCGGCACCCTATTTCAGGGTTTTTAACCCAAAATTGCAGACAGAAAAATTTGATAAAAATTTAGAATACATCAAAAAATGGATTCCAGAATTAAATAGTTTTGATTATCCGCAACCAATGGTTGACCATGATTACGCTCGCAAGAGAGTATTGGAAGTTTATCAAAAAGCCCTGAAAGGGTAATTCAGATGTTGTTTGAACACTATTTTAGGATTTGTTGTATTAACTTTATTGTAATCGTTAATTTTGTTATCCACCAATACTTGAAATTATGTTCAAACATCTATTCGTTTTGATTTTCTAAAAATACCTCTATCTTTGCAACTATTCCTTGAAATAACCCACCATCATACAGATTCTGTATCAATACTCCCCTAAAAGTACTTTTAATTTGATGTCGTAATATTAATTTACCTTTTTAGTAAAATTTTATCTATGATTAATCACGTATATTTTTTTGGCAGATTGTTGTCATTGGTTTTTTAATCATTGATACACTGTTGAGTTTAATATAGCTATTTTCACATTCTTAAACTTAAAAAACAATTCATTATGAATCTTTTATCATTATTAAAAGACAATCTCACTCCAGAGATGATTTCAAAAGCAGCCAATTTAGTTGGCGAAGACTCAGGCAATACTGCAACAGCCATGAGTGGAATTCTTCCTGCAATTATGGGAAGCGTTGTTGGAAAAGCCTCAACCTCAGAAGGTGCATCAGGCATTATGTCAATGTTGAGTTCGGGCGGACACGATGGTGGAATGATGGATAATTTAGGGAGTATGTTAGGCGGTGGCTCTGGTACGGACGGTGTAATGTCATCAGGTTCGGGAATTCTGTCTTCATTATTAGGTGACAAAATGGGTGGAATTGTTAGCTTAATTTCAAATTTTGCGGGTATTAAATCTGGATCAGCTAATTCGTTAATGAGTTTAGCGGCTCCGATGGTTATGGGCATTATTGGAAAACAAGTATCAGGTGGAAACA
>JANXML010000070.1 GCA_025354645.1 Arcicella sp.
GACAAAACCCGTGATATACTCCCACGCATCAAGGAATTTTTAGTAAAAGAAATCTACCCCCTCGAAACAGGAGAAAACATGACGGGGAGATTCTCGAAAGTAGCCAAAATTTTAGATGAAAAAAGAAAATTAGTCCGAGCAATGGGGCTTTGGGGCTTGCAACACACCGAAGAAGAAGGCGGTTTGGGCTTGACTCTTTGCGAATTTGGGCAGGTGTCAGAGGTTTTGGCAACTACGCCCTTCGGACATTACACCTTCAATTGTCAAGCTCCCGATATTGGCAACATGGAATTAATCAATAAATATGCCTCTCAATCCATCAAAGACCAATATTTACACCCCTTGATTGAAGGTAAAATCCGTTCGTGCTTCTCGATGACCGAACCCGAATACGCAGGTTCAAACCCTGTGAATATGGGAACAATGGCAGTGCGTGATGGCGATGAATACGTGATTAACGGACGTAAATGGTTTACGTCTTCGGCAGATGGAGCATCTTTTGCGGTAGTGATGGCGGTAACAAATCCCGATGCTGCACCCCACAAAAGAGCGAGTCAAATCATCGTGCCAACCAATACGAAGGGTTTTAAATTAGAAAGAAATATCAGCATCATGGGCGACCACGAAGCCGACCATTGGGCGAGCCATGCGGAGGTAACCTACACGAATGTGCGTGTACCCGTGAGCAACCTGATTGCGGCAGAAGGCATGGGATTTATGTTGGCACAAGAACGGTTAGGACCAGGCAGAATCCACCATTGTATGCGTTGGATAGGGATTTCGGAGCGTTGTTTTGACCTCATGTGCAAGCGTGCCGCCACCCGTGACATGGGCGATGGCACAATGTTGGGCGAAAAACAAGCCGTACAATTTTGGATTGCCGAAAGCCGTGCCAACATCAACGCCGCCCGTTTGATGGTGTTGAGAACAGCGGATAATATTGATAAATTTGGAGCATCGGCAGTACGAAATCAGATTTCGGAAATTAAATTTTTCTGTGCCAACATGATGTTGAAAGTCATTGACCACGCCATTCAAGTTCACGGAGCGTATGGCATTACGGACGATTTATTATTATCCTTCTGGTATCGCCACGAAAGAGGTGCAAGAATTTATGACGGAGCCGACGAAGTACACAAATCAGCCTTGGCAAGGTCAATTTTGGCGGGGTATGGTTTGGAGACGAAAAAGAAAGTGCCACAAGTGGCGTTTAGTCGGTAGAATAGTCTTCGACTCGCTCCAAATTTATGAAAATTAAGGTTTGGGGCGAGCAGAAGAACCCATTGATATCAAAGTTAATCCTATTTACAACCAACATATTCATATTTATATCCTACTTTACTGTTGCTTAAAATATTGCCTTTATCATCATAACTACCATTAGTGATAGTTAAATTTGTAGGTAGTTTTTCAGCATTATAATCGTAGTTGTAAATTGCCTCTGACTGTTTATTTGGAATATTTTTAAAGGCTGACTTTATTATGGTTAATTTATTAGACCGAATATTATACGTCTTATCTCCTTCAAAATCAGGGATTTTAGGATGACCTTTTGGTAGCGGAAGCGTTGTAAGTGGCAAGCGAGTATCTTCGTATTGAATCTCTTTTATATCTATCAAAGCGGCGTTTTCTGAAATCGTTGTACTCCCAAAATTGCCACTGTATTCTTGACGGTACTTTTCAATTTTTATTTTTCTGCCATAAGTATCATAAAAGTTTTTATCATAATCTCCAATCTCTGCCGTTCTGTTTTGATAAACTCCATTTTTGTAATATATTTTAGGGAAATTATGCTGAATCAAAAGTCCCCATTGCGTGAAAGCATCATTGATAATTAATTTTTGGGTACTGGATTCCTGCCAATCCGTTTCAGATTTTATGATTTTATCGTTGCTTAAAAAATAGCTAACCCTATTATCATCGGCATTTTCATTTATATATTTTGTAAGATTCCCTTGCGAATCATATTCATAAAACTTTCTATCTGTTCTTGGATTTATAAATTCAACCAAAAATTCTGCATTAATTTTTTGGTATCTTTCTTCTTTTATTAGCAATCCATTTTGGTAAGTAAATGTAGTTTTCCCCGTAATGGTAGCCATTGGGCTTGGTTTGTTCCCATAATATTTTGCGTTGCCATTGTAGTAAAGCCCGTTTCTACTAATTTCTACCAAAAAACCTGACGAATTGTAACGATAAACATCTTTAAAAGAATATTCATAACGTATTGTATCTGAACCACTTTTGTAGGAAAAAGTATATTCAGTAATGCGTTTAAGACTATCGTATTGATACGTTTCTACATAATCTAATGTTAAATTACCGTTCCGATTTTCTTCAAAATGCTGTATTTTGGACAATAAACACGTAGTTTGAAAAGGAATTACAATCGGTTCTGGGTCAATTTCAGTTTGACGACAACTAATAATAAAGAGGAGAAAACTTAAAATATAGATGGATTTCATAAAAATTAGTATTTAGATTGTTGAAAATTGCTATTCATTATTAGCGTTTAACCAGAACCTGTTTCATCTCTCGAATATCATTCTCTGGAATATTGCGGTCAAACATTCTCAGAAGTCCAATTTGTACTTCATTTAGACCTGTATGCTGAATATTTTGGCTCGTAGCTTT
>JANXML010000180.1 GCA_025354645.1 Arcicella sp.
ACACGGGCGGTTTAGTAAGTCCAGTAATCGTGAAAATGAATTTTGAAGACGGAACGGACGAAGTAATAAGAATTCCAGCCGAAATTTGGCGTTTGAACGACAAGGAAATCAAAAAGGTGATTCCAACGGATAAGAAAGTAGAGAAATGGACATTAGACCCATTTTTCGAGACGGCAGATATTGATACGAAAACCAATATTTTTCCCCGTGAGCCAGAGCAACCTACTCGTTTTCAGGTATTTAAGCAAACTCGCCCAGCGGGAACAAATCCAATGCAACAGCAATCAAAACCTAATGCGGTGCAGGGGGCGAAGAATTAATTAAAGTAAGAAAGAATTTCAATTCTATGGTTGAAAGATTATAGCCGTCAAGTTAAAAATAAGTGAAAAATAATGAAAGGAACGAACAATTTACAGCCTGTTCCCTATCCTAAGTTTGGGCTTATTTTTTAATTTGATGGCTTTGATGAAAAGATGTAACATCACGTATGAGGAACATCCATAATGGCGTATTAAGTAGTATGATACACAATAAACGTAATAAAAATGAAAATATTTGCCTTGAAAATTACAGTTTTATTAGCCTCTTGTCTCATTTTTATAACTGGTTGTTCGGTCAAAACGTACCAAAACAAAGGCTTAATTATACCACAAAGTAATTCTACCAAAATTGATTTTTCAACAAATAAAACTATAATAATTCTACCAGTAATGCTGAATGGTTCAATCAAAAACTTTGCTTTTGATACGGGTGCCGAACTGACAGTTGTGCAAAAAGAAGAAACTACTGGTATAAAAACTAAAGTTACTGGTGCTGATGGCAAAAACGTGCAAACAGGAACTGGAGCTATTGATTTACTTAAAATTGGGGATGTAAAATTTGAAAATATCTATTCTTTAAATGCTAATATGGAGTATTTGACGAAGGAGATCCCAGATTTTGGTGGAATAATTGGACAATCAATTATTTGTAAGGCAAACTGGTTGATAGATTATTCCAAAAATAGAATCGAGTTTACAGATAAAACCATTGAGACGATAGGATTTGAAACAATAAGCACCAAAAATATACGAAATCCGCACGTAGATATAATGATTGAAGATGAAGTTTACAGTGCATTAATAGACTTGGGATCTTCTGTGGCAATGACAATTCCAGAAAACTCAAAATTAGCAGAAAAACTTTTGTCTAAAAATACATTTAAAGACAACAAACGAGAAATTTATAGACTGAGTGGTGCTAAAATAATAGCTGAAAAAGTTGGTATTCTACCGAAAGTAAAGATAGGAAATAGCAGTTTTGAGAAAGTGGAAGTTAATATTCTCCCCAGTAAATCTTTGAAAATTGGCAATGCTTTCTTCAAAGATTGTATGATTTATATTGATAATACTAATGGTGTTTATAAAGTCAAAAAAATGAGGTGATTTCTCCTTTATTCAGTTAGAAAAATCAAGGTAGTAAAATTGATGAGATCGAATAATGAACCGCTTGAAAAAATAATCAAATATACTGGATTGACAAAAGAGCAAATAGATAAGTTTTAAATGCAAAAGTCCCTCTCTATCTACAATTTCCAACCAAACGAAACCATTGCTTCCGTTGGGGCAAGTGGTGGACTTTGGGAAATTTGGTTTGCTTCGCAGGTGGAAAATTTGACTTTTTATTTACAGGATATTGACCCGCTGAACTGTAATCAAGAAGAGGTTGATTATGGCATAAAATATTACGAAAAACTCCTTCAAAAACCCATCTCAGGGAAATTTATTCCCGTCATCGGAACACAATCCGCTACTAATCTGCCTCAAAGTACATTCGATAAAGTGTTAATTATTAATAGTTTACACGAATTTGAAATTCCTGAACTTATCCTTCAAGACATTCATAAAATTTTGAAATCTAACGGTCAATTATTCATTGAAGAACAAATTGCTGAATTCTCAGGTGAAATTCATGAAGGTTGCGGGAAACGGCTTTTTACGGAAAATGAATTAACTGAGATTTTGAAAAAATGCGGTTTTGAGGTAAGTAATAGGCATTTCAAAGATGATGGAGTAGTGATATTTGAAACTAAACATCTCGAAATTATCCCTTCGTGAATTAAAATTCCGAGATGTTATCTGTATCCAAAACTTTTAATTAATCAAACTTCCTGCGGATAAACCAATCCAATTTGTTGACGTATTTCACACAATAATTCCATCAATTCCAAACTGAATTGTAACGATAATTTATCACTTTCTGTCTTCCCTAATTTCAAACAACGATGCACTTCTTGGGCTTCATACGAATATCCCCAACCCAATCTTTCCGTCTCAAAAACTTGTGGTTCTTGTCCTTCAACGGTCAAAGTCAAACCTTTTGTTTCGTGAAAACGTCCGTGCAAAAATAATTTTCCTTTTGACCCATAAATCGTGCAAGTGGTGTCGGTCTGAGCATTTAGCGTTGAGAAAAGTGAGGCTGTTGCTCCGTTTTCATACTTCAACGACATCGAAGTATTCATGTCCACGCCCGTGGGAGCGAAGGTGGCAACGGCTTTTATTTCCTTCGGATTACCCAACAATAATTTACTGATAAAAAGTGGATAAATGCCAATATCATACAAAGAACCGCCCGTAAGCGAAGGATTAAAAAGGCGTGCTTCTTCGTCATAAACCGCCTTGAAACCGAAATCCGCTACAATATGAACAATTTCTCCAATCTGCCCCGACTGAATAATTTCCAAAGTCTGAGCAATGGCAGGGTGAAATCTCGTCCAGATGGCTTCCATCAAAAACAGATTTTTTTCCTTTGATTTTGCCATCATTTCCTTTACCATTGCTGTGTTGATGGCAAAGGCTTTTTCGCATAAAACAGCCTTACCAGCATTCAGGCACAATAAAGTATGTTCGTAGTGCAAGGCATGGGGCGAAGCAATATAAATCACATCCACTTCTGGGCAATCCACTAAATCTTGGTAGGAATTGAAAATTTTAGTAGCCTCATATTTCTGTCCAAAAATCTGAGCTTTCATCAAATCACGGGAGGCAACGGCATATACGACTGCATCGGGTACGTGGGCGACTAAATCATCAGCAAATTTTTCGGCAATTTTTCCGCAAGCAAGAATGCCCCAACGGATAGGATTAGGAATGTTCATTGTGTTTTTTGGGGTTGATTTTAATACTCAAAAAAAACGTAGAGCTTTTACAACAGCCCTACGTTTTTCAATTTATCTTCTAAATACTCATTGTATCGTTTTTGTTCTTGGTTGATACATTCTTTCTCTGTAATTCGTTTGTCTTTTTCTTCAATTAATAGTTTACACCAATCATCTCCGCTGATGTGAACCACATTTTGATTGTCATGTGCATTATTTATGGTATTCTAAATGGTCATTCCATTTAACTTTTGGAATATTTCTGTTTTGTCTTTTCCAGTCGCTTTCGCTAATTTTTCAATGTCTTCCATATCAATTTTCTTTTTGCCATTTTCCATTCTATAATAAGTTGGCTGGCTTTTGCCAATGCTGAATGCCATGCTTTCTTGTGAATGTCCTAATTCGTTTCGTAAATCTCGTAAAAAATCTTGTGTATCTTTCATTTCGTAGTAATAATTAAGTTGAGTATATGGTACAAATATAGAGGTTTTGGGATAAGGTGCAAATAATATTGATTAAGTGAATAATATTATTTGTTTTATGAATACGATTATTTGGAAAGTGAATAAGGATTTTTTAGAAAACGCTTAATATTTGTTGTGTCAATTTTATAAAATAATCTATCCAATTAAAAAATAATTTTTAATATCAGTGACTCTCGGAATAGTTTATTGAATTAATTAAGGTGTCTCAGACTTTTTCTGAGAAAGGGTTAAATTAAGTCCCCCTAACTCAAAAGAGACTTTAAACATCTTAAGTTTCTATAATTATGTCAAATTACCAAAAATCATTAAAATCAATTTTGATTTTAATTCTCGCAACCTTTATGTTTATTCCGTTTGCTTGTGAACAAACGATAGACCCCCTTCAAGATGAAGAATTAATTAAGATTTCTCAGCAATTGTACGAAAAAGCAACAAAAAAATCACGTGTAAATGGTGATGTTAATGTGAAATTCATAGCAAAATGGGATGAAACTGAGGTGATAGACATAAAAAATGGGGGTAGAATAGTAACGGTTCCATTACAAAGTCTTTCAAAGGTAACTTACTCTAATGAGATTAGTTTCTCTCGAAAATTAGTTGTAGAGTTTGACAAAAGAATGAATATCAAAAATAGTGAAATATTAGAAATTGTTGGAACCCCCGATTTTATAAAAAATAATAAAAAGTTAATTATTGAAAATAGAAACGAAAATGATATAAAAGATTTTGAAGGAGGCATAATAACCAGTGACATAAATTATACTGTTCACGAAGGTAAAGCTTTTAGTAAAGGTAAAAAAAATGATACTGCAAAAATTGCTAATGAAGGATAAAGGTGCGAGAAAAATGTTTTATACTTGCATTGATTGGTATTGGGTGTCTGGCGGCATTTGGACATATCTTTACAGTGAGTGCACTGCTAGTACAAATGGAAGTGGAACTGGAAGTAGCGGTGGCGATGGTATTACCCCAGCAGCAGTAGTGGGAAGACTTTGTGGAAATTATACATTTACTCGCACTGGTAATGGCAGAACCGCAGAGATACTTGCATTAGGAGCTCAGGCTTATAATTCTTCAAATGAAAACATTGTAACTGCATTGTGGGGCTCAATGTGTATTACTTTTGGTAGTACAATACAAACATCTAATAACGCATCAATTGCCTTTAATAGTGCATGGAATACGAGTTTAACTATGACAGATGCTTGGTTAACAGGGCATCAAAATGCAACAAGTTTAGAATTTTCACAGCAAATTTTAGAAAACTTAAGAGTAAGATTAAATGTTGAATCAAGGGGTTCTTACTCTTTGTCAACTGGACCTTGTGAGAATGTTCCATCCAGTGTTCCTCAATATTGTAACTAAAAACCAAGCAAATGACCCCAAATGATTTTAAACCAATTTTGAAGGCACTTCAAAAATATTACCCACTTGGACTGCCTGAGACTGAGGGTGGATTTGATGATATTCAAAAAGTTATAAGTGAAAAACTTTCAAGCAAACATCATTTGATGGAAAATTGGTTCAAGTTCATTGAAGAACTTAAAGTGATTACATCATATCATGTAGAAGATACTTACTACTTCCAATTCCCTAATCTGAAAGTAATTATAGAGCAAAAAGTATGTTTGGAAGGTATTACAGTAGATAAAAGATTTATCATTTGCATTTCTTTACTTTGTCCATTTTTTTCATACTTTTATGAATATACTCATTGGGTTAAACTTCCTACAGGTGGGTCGTTAGGACTAAGTGGAACGTATTTTTTAAAATCCGAAAATTATGATAACCTTAAAATTGATTTAGATTTGGCGAATGTTGAAAAATTGATTACAAAGTATTTCCCAGAATATTCATTTTTATATCATTTCTCATTAATGACAAAAGAGATTTCAGGGGGGTATCCTGTTGGTGATGTATTTCAAGGTAAATTAGATAGGAAATATAATATTTACCAATATTTATTTGATAATATTTACCATAGAAATGCTATTGATTTGTAATTGGAAAATCAATGTTGGTAAAATATTTTTGTAAGTTATATTTTAATGAAATCAAAAAGGCTCGTAATCACTGCGAGCCTTTTTCGTTTTCGCTACTCACCAAACAAATTTCAGCCGTATCTTTGCGGTAAATAACAATCCTTTTTGTCATCCCGACGAAGGAGGGAACTTAGATACAGTTCCCTCCTTCGTCGGGATGACAAAAAGGTAGAACGAAATTTCAAATGAGTAATTCAGGAATAACAAAAGAAGACATCATCCGTGCTTTATCAACCGTTCAAGAACCCGATTTGAAAAAGGATTTGATAACGCTCAATATGATTAAAGATATTGAAATTAATAATAATGAAGTCCGTTTCACGGTGGTTCTCACAACGCCCGCTTGTCCCTTGAAAGAGCGGATTCGCAAAGAATGTACGGATGCAATTCATGCTCACGTGGACGTAAATTTGAGCGTTACGATTGACATGACCGCCAATGTAACGTCTTCACGCATGGGCGGAACGTTGTTGCCAAATGTCAAAAATATCATTGCGATTGCCTCTGGGAAGGGTGGCGTTGGAAAATCAACGGTTACTGCCAACTTGGCAATGGCTTTAAAACAGTCGGGAGCAAAGGTTGGAATCATTGATGCCGATATTTCTGGTCCTTCCATTCCTGTGATGTTTGGGGCGGAAGATATGCAGCCAATGGTGCAACAAATTGACGGCAAAAACATGATTCAGCCCATCATGCAGTACGGAATTAAGATGATTTCGATGGGCTTCTTGGCTCCACAAGACAATCCCGTTCCGTGGCGTGGACCCATGGCAACGCAGGCTCTGCGACAATTTTTTAGCGATACCAATTGGGGAGAATTAGATTATCTTTTGATTGATTTGCCCCCTGGAACGTCGGATATACACCTTTCGTTGGTGCAATTAGTGCCTGTAACGGGTGCGGTTATCGTAACGACCCCTCAAAAAGTGGCTTTGGCAGATGCTACGAAGGGCTTGATGTTTTTTAGACAGCCGCAAATTAATGTACCAATTTTGGGCGTAATTGAAAATATGGCATATTTTACACCTTCAGAACTGCCTGATAATCAATATTTTATCTTTGGAAAAGATGGTGGAAAAAATTTAGCGATAAAATACGAAACGCAATTATTAGGCGAAATTCCCATCGTGCAGGGCATTCGTGAGGCGGGCGATGAAGGTCGTCCAGCCGTAATGACGGAAGGAATTGTGGCTGAGATTTTTAGAAATTCAGCGGAATTATTGGCTCAGCAAGTAGCCATCAGAAATGCTACAAAGGATAAGACTTTGCCTGTTCAAGTTAAGGTTTAATTTTATAATAGGTAACAAAAAATGGCTTCATACTATGTGAAGCCATTTTTTGTTATTTATATTCTTGTCCTAAATTGGGAAAATCTTGCTTGAAATCTATGTAAAATGGGTGGTTCTTAGAAATGATTGCTGAAACATACAGTATGTTTTTCAAAAACTAAATCAATCTTTTCCAAACTATCATCATTGTATTTTTTGAACCAAAAAGTAAATAAACGACTCCGATTTGCTTGCCTTTTGTCTTTCTCATCACAAACAAATATGATAATAGAATTATTTTTATTAAAATACGTGCTTAAAATATAAATAACCGTTTCTGCAACTCTTTTATCGTAAAATGTATATGTATCTGACAGTGGTCTGAAACCAAAAATTTCTACATAATTAGCAAAAAGGTGTTCTTCAAAATACCCAGATCCGTCAGAGAAATAAACTTGATATTCGATTCCGTCATCGTTTAAAAATCTATAATCCTTATTGTTAATTTGCTTGTAATCGTAAGGATTTAGTTTTTCTATGCTTGATGTCATTTATTTTCACGTTTTGCTCATTTTTAAATACCTTTTGAACATCGTTATCCAAAAATGTTTTCTTTTCCTCCACCATTGCAGTAGCAATTTTTCGCCATCTTTCGTATTTTTCTATATCTGTCATAGTGCTGTATGTTTTATACAAATGTATTAACAAAAAAACGAACTGCAAAATTCGTTCTAAATGCCTTTTTTATGATTTTGCTATCTCTTTCCTTAATTTCTCTAAACACTTATTACACAGGCAATTACCATCATATTCCCACTCCGTAATGTCGGCAATGTACTCGGTTTCGGCTTTGGTTAAAACCGCTTTCATGCAATCACATTGCAGAATATTATTGACCTTGCAAACGAATATTTCGCCACATCTTGGGCATGAATCAGGAGCGTGTTTTTCCATTGAAATGTTTCAGTTTTATTGAAATGTTGTCATCCCGAAGGAGGGAATTGCTGTAATAATCGAATTGGGTTCCCTCCTGCGTCGGAATGACAATCTAAACTAAAATTCTACTGACAATCCAGCCATAAAATTAAACTTTCGAGTATTATATCCGTATATATCTGTGTATGAAATATCGGTCAAATTCTTGGCATCAATATAGGCTTTTATAGTTTTGGTAAATTTATATTCTGAATAAAAATCTATTGTTGAATATCCTTCCAAAATCACATTTTCGGTTTTGAAAGTATCGTTATTAAAAAATAAATCCGTTCGTTCTCCCACGTTTCTAATATTTGAACTAATATACAGATTATCAAGCACTTGATAACCAATTCCTAAGTTAAAAAGATGCTTCGGACGACGGAATAAATTGTTGTACGTTGTGTCTATCGTTCCAACTTTGGTTGTAATTGCTCCTTGCAAAAGCGTTAAATTTCCCCAAATATTCGTTCTTCCGATTTGCGTTTTTGCTTCCACTTCCCAACCATAATCATGCTGTTTATCGAAGTTAATATACTTTCCGTAGGGTGGTTTTGCGAGTGACTGAAAGAAAAATACGTCCTTAATATCTCTATCAAAATACAAGGCTCTAATATCGGTTCTTTTGTTTTTTGAAAATACTTGAAATCCTATCTCCGTTGAAATTGATTTTTCGGGTTGTAAGTTTTTATTTCCGTAAATAGAAAATAATTGATACAATGATGGTGCTTTGAAACCCGTAGAAAGATTGACAAAAAATTTCAGTTGTTTATTTACTAAATAGGAAGGATTGAAAGAATAAGTAAAGTTATTCCCGTATAAAGAATGATTATTATATCGTCCACCCAATTCTAAGAATAAGCCAATTTTTGTTTTCAGTAATCCCGAGGCATATACGCTAAAAATATTGGTTTTGGAAGTATCTGAACCGATGGGTGGAGCAGTATATTTCCCAAAACTACTGATTGATACATAAGTCTGATTTGTGTTGCTTGCACGATAATCCGTTCCTATTACAAATTCAATATTTTCCTTGATTTTCAGGGAGTTATAAATTTCTGCGTAGTGAGAATTGCCTTCATAAAGAGCCTTTGAATATTTGTCAAAAGCCGTTTTTTCGATGGAAGTAGAATCATCGATAAAGGTCTTTTGCGTTTTGCTGTATCCATAATTAAACGTCATTTTTCCTTTGGTGTAACGATAATCTAAACCCATCGCAATCATGGAAAAGTTATTTTTTATGGTATAATCTTTTTCATCCGTAAATGCCCCTGCATCAATGTCCGTTTTGTAATTATTTTGAACAGTTCGGAGTTTTAACAATACATTTTTAGAAAGATTTAACCCAACATTTGCCAAGATATTATTTTGTTTTATACCATCATTATCAAAGTTTTGATTGCCCGTTTTGTCCGTAGCTGATGAAAAACCATTGGACGAAAATCGGGTGTATTGAACGTTATAATAACCCTTTGAAAATGAACCATTTAAGCCCAAAGTTCCTCTGAAAGTTCCATAAGTCCCCGCATTAATTGAGGCATTTCCACCAATCGGTTTTGTGGATTTTCCTTTTTTGGTAAAAATATTAATTACGCCCGCCACTGCATCCGAACCGTAAAGCGTTGATTGAGCCCCTTTCAAAATTTCAATCCGTTCACATTCGCCAACGGTGATGAGGTTTAAATCAAAATTTGAGGAAATACTGGATGGGTCATACATCGGCATTCCGTCAATCAAAATTAAGGTGTTGCCAACGCTTGCTCCCCTGAGATATACATCTTGATTCGTTCCAAATGCACTTTGCGACCCCACAATCATGAATCCTGCTTGACGGGACAATAATTCACCGAGGGTTTGAGATTGATATTTCTGTAAAATTGAATCTGATAAAACAGTAATTACTTTGCCCGTTTGTGATAGTTTTTGGTCGGTTTTATTCGCCGTAATTACAACTTCGTCTAAGTTTTTATTGGTAACGTCTTGACTATACGTACACGTGGATAAACACACGCCTATCGTGATAATGGTTTTTGATAATGATTTGAACATTTTGTGATTTGGGAGGTAGGTATAATTTACCGTAATTACTGTTGTCTGTGGAGACACAGACAACAACAGGCAACAACAGCCTTAAAACCTACATAAAAAAGATAATCGAACGCTCGATTTTGTTCATCCACCGTAAACAAAAACAAGAATGATTCAATGGCAGGTCTCCTGACTCGTTTTATCGTTTTCCTGAACCTTCCCGATATGCAGTTGTCAATTATCAGTAAATAGTTATCAGAAATTACTATTAATTCTGTTTATTGTTTACTGCCAACTGTTTCCTCAGTGGCATTGCAGCATGGAAACGACTTTACAAAACTTACAGTTGCGGGGACAGTATCGGCTTTTACCGATTTCCCTATTAAGCATCACGTCTGGATGATTTCAAACATAAAGCACCATAAACTGTTGCAAAGTTAGGGGGAATTATTTAGAGATTATACATTATGTTAATAGGCTTATTGAAAACTTAACACAAAAAATTTTTTTGCTTAAAACCTTATTCCTACATTCGTTGTCAATAAGATAATATTCTCATAACAATAAATTAATATTAACAATGAAATCAGATAACAAGAGCCTCTCAAATGAAATATCGGCAGCTATTTTAGGCAAATTGCACGGTTTAAACGCCAAAAGTGCTAAGAAATTAGTGAAAGCCGTTGATGATTCTTCAAAAGACATCGTGAAAAAGTTTGCCAAACTTCAAAAAGATGAAGAAAAAGAACAAGAAAAAGATGCCATTAAAGCTACTAAAAAATTAGTGGCAAAGGCAAAAAAGGTTACAAAAGCAAAAGAAAAATCGGCTGAAAAAGCGGCAATGAATGCCAAAATTGCTATCGTTACGAATGATAAAACTTCTTCATCTGCAAAGCCAGTCACTGCCCCAAAAGCAACGATAGCACCTAAGCCAGCACCTGCAAAAAAACCAGTAGCCAAAGCAAAGCCAGCTTCGAAACCAGCCCCAAAACCGTCGGCATCAAAAGTTGAGCCATCGAATGATTCAGAATAATTACCGACTATCAATATAAAGAGAGCGTTTGTCAAAAATCTAAATCATTTTTGACAAACGCTCTTTGTTTTGTGTGATAAACTACAAAAAAACCAAAACAATAAACTATGTCAAATATCTTAGAAGCTCAACACGTTGTTAAACGCTACGCCGAACACACTGCTCTCAATGGTGTCAGTATTGAAGTGCCGAAAGGTTCAATTTTCGGTTTGTTGGGACCCAACGGAGCGGGCAAAACTTCTCTCATTAGAATTATTAATCAAATCACCGCACCCGACGAAGGGCAAATCATCCTAAACGGTGAACGGTTGCAACCCAAACACATTGAAGACATCGGCTATTTGCCCGAAGAACGGGGACTTTACAAAAAAATGAAAGTCGGCGAACAGCTTTTATACCTTGCCCAATTAAAAGGCATGAAAAAAGCCGAAGCTCTGGAAAAATTAAAACGTTGGTTCATCAAATTTGACATCAAAGATTGGTGGGACAAAAACGTGGAAGACCTTTCAAAAGGAATGCAACAAAAAACCCAATTCATTGCCACGATTGTTCACGAGCCTAAATTGATTATTTTGGATGAGCCATTTTCAGGCTTCGACCCTATCAACGCCAACTTATTGAAGGACGAAATTTTGGAGTTGAAAGAACGGGGGACAACCATCATTTTCTCGACCCACAGAATGGAATCCGTCGAGGAATTATGTGATAATATTGCCCTGATAAATAAATCGAAAGTAGTATTGCATGGTGGGAAAAAAGAGGTAAAAAATCGGTTTAAAGATAATTCATACACGATACAATTCACGGGAGATTTACCGAATGAAAATGGTATTTTTGAGGTATTGAATAGACAACAATTAGAAGATGGTCTTTTGCAAGCACATATCAGAAATACGCAAGAAGTACCTGTAAATCAACTAATTAGCAACTTGATTCAGCACGTTGAATTGAAATCTTTCAACGAAAATATTCCTTCTTTTAACGAAATATTTATTAAGGTTGTTGGCGGCGAAGCGAACGACTTACTGTAAAAGTAGAACAGGTTTCTAACCTGTTCATAATATAAAAAACAGGTTTCCAACCTGTTCATAATATAAAAACAGGTTGGAAACCTGTTATACTCAGAAAATCATGAACAAAATATTACTAATTATACAAAGAGAATACCTCACACGGGTACGCAAAAAGTCCTTCTGGATTGCCTCAATTCTGGTCCCATTTTTAATTGCTGGGGTTTATGCCATTCCGATTTATTTGGCAATAAATTCTAATGATACCAAAATCATCGAGATTGTGGATGAAAGCGGTTTGTTTAAAGATAAAATTAAATCTGAAGAAGACATCACTTACAGATTTATCAACAAACCGTTTGAAGAAGCGAAAAAAGGCTTATTGAACAGTGATGCCGATATTTTAGTAAACATTCCCAAGGACATTTTATCGAATTCTGATGGGGTAAAAATGGTCGGTAAAAAAAGCATCGGGTTTGGAACACAGCACGATATTGAAGGTGCAATTCAAGCGGAATTACGCAATATTAAACTCAAAAATGCTAACATTGATTTGAAGGTTTTGGAGGATAATAAAGTCAAAGTAAGTTCCGATACTTTTACCTTGCAGGAAGATGGAAAAGAGCAAAGCAGTAGTTCAACGGGGGCAATGATTTTGGCGGGAATCTTTGGTTTTGTGTTGTATATGTCAGCATTTTTATACGGTTCTCAGGTAATGAATGGCGTTATCGAAGAAAAAAGTAATCGTATTATTGAAGTAATGATTTCGTCTGTAAGACCCTTCCAGTTGATGATGGGTAAGATTATTGGCGTTGGATTGGTTGGAATTACCCAATTTTTATTGTGGGGAATTCTAACTTTCACGGCTTCAACCGCAACAACTGCCTTGATGTCTGGAAAGATTGAAGAGAAAGCCCAAACCATGCAAAAAACGGGTGCAAATAAAGAGGAAGTAGAGAAATTTAAAAGTGAATTTAAGTCTAAAAATCCTTTGGCTGGTATTTCGCAAACGGTTGAAAATATATCATTGGCGAAGTTGATAATCTGTTTTTTCTTATTTTACATTGGGGGATATTTGATTTATAGTTCACTCTTTGCCGCCGTTGGTTCTGCGGTTGAAAACTCAACGGAGGCACAACAATTTCTCCTGCCTGTCACGATTCCGATATTAGTTTCCTTCTTTTTGGGACAAGCCATTATTCAAGAACCAGATAGTAATTTGGCATTTTGGGCTTCCATGTTTCCGCTGACTTCACCCATTGATATGATGGTTCGTTTGCCTTTTGGCGTTCCGAATTGGCAGATTGCTTTATCATTTTTTCTATTAGTTTTGGGCTTTATGGGAACCACTTGGCTGGCTGGAAAGATTTACAGAGTAGGAATCTTGATGTACGGCAAAAAGCCAAGTTGGAAAGAGATTACAAAATGGGTATTTTACAAAGGGTAAAAATCTTGAATTTAGATGGAACGCAGATGACGCAGATGCTTCGCAACGCAGATTTACGCAGATTTTTTTAAAAGTAGTCTTACGTTTCTCCAATATTCTGATAATTGTAGTAAGAAAAAATCTGCGGGAATCTGCGTTGCGAAGCACCTGCGTTATCAGCGTTCCAACATACACACATTATGAACAATAACATTATTTTAGGTTTGCTTTGGGTTGGTTATGGAATTGTGCATTCTGTGTTGGCATCTGATTCGGTCAAAAAAGTATTTCAAACAAAGTATTATCGCTTGATTTACAATCTGATAGCGATTATTTTGTTGATTCCGATATTGTATTTTCAACTTACGGCAGAATCAAAAATATTGATGGAAGATTCAATTTTCAATCAACTTTTGGGTGGAATTATGATGTCTGCGGGAATTTTTATGATGTATATTTCTATTAAGGGATATGCTACGAAAGAGTTTTTAGGACTTGATTTCGACCATAAGCAACCCGATTTGCTAAAAATAGATGGACTCTCTGAATTTATTAGACATCCATTGTACACGGGGACTTTGCTATTTTTCTGGGGGACTTTTGGCTTTTTTACTACGGAGACTTTTCTTACAACTGCCTTATTCATAACAATTTATGTGAGAATTGGGATTTACTTTGAAGAGAAAAAATTAGTAAGAACTTTCGGAAAACAATATGAAGCATATCAGAAAAAAGCACCAATGCTGATTCCGAGATTATGATTTTTATAGATTTGCCAACCTTTCAAAAGTTGGCAAATCTGAAATGCGTAGTGATAATAATCAACAAGGAATTTTATCAACTCTCAACTGATGTCTGCCACCTTCAAATTCCGTTTCCAGAAAAACATTCGTTATTTCAATGGCTTCTTCCAAACTTACAAATCGGGCAGGGACACAGAGAATATTTGCGTCATTGTGCATACGAATTAAAGCTGAAACTTCTGTGTTCCACGCCAATCCTGCACGAATTTTTTGATGTTTATTGGCAGTTATTGCTACACCATTGGCACTTCCGCACAACAAAATTCCAAATCTAAATTCTTGATTTTCAACGGCTAAGGCTACTGGGTGGGCAAAATCTGCATAGTCGCATGAGGCGGTGCTGAAAGGTCCAAAATCTTTGACCTCGTATCCTTCGGCAGTTAATAATTTTATTAATTCCGATTTATATTCAAACCCTGCATGGTCGCCACCGATGGCTATTTTTTTTGCTGTTTCCATAATATTTATTAAGTATTTGTAACTATTGAACGTTTTTTTTTGTTATTTAATGCGGCTGAAAGTGGTTAGTTTTCTTACGCAAAAGTTAGAAAAGGATTAATAAGATAAACAGGAATTAAAGGATTTTAACTTTCAATCCTGTCGTATCTTGTAAATCTGAACGGTGCGACGTTTCGCAATCCTGTTCTGAAAATTACCAGAATATTAATTAAACAGTCCAGTCAGTCTGTAAATTTACAGATAAAATAAATATATTTAATTCAACAAAACAATTAAAATGACAGATAGAGAGAGCCTGCGATTATTGAGCGACGACGAAAAAATTAAAAAAGCATTTATTGACCATACTTGGTCGGAGATACATTCAGAAGAGTCTTGGAGGATTTTTAAGGTGATGGCTGAATTTGTGGAAGGAATAGATAAATTGGCTAAAATTGGTCCGTGTGTATCCATTTTTGGTTCAGCAAGAACAAAACCCGATAATCCATATTACATCATGGCAGAAGAAATTGCTGCAAAATTGGTTCGTCATGGCTACGGAGTCATCACGGGTGGAGGTCCTGGCATCATGGAAGCGGGGAATAAAGGAGCAAAATTACAAGGCGGAAAATCAGTTGGTTTAAACATTGATTTACCTTTTGAACAGAAGCCAAATGATTATATAGACCGTGATAAAAGCATTGATTTTGATTACTTTTTTGTTCGTAAAGTAATGTTTGTAAAATATTCGCAAGGATTTATTATCATGCCTGGGGGTTTTGGAACATTGGACGAAATGTTTGAATCATTAACCCTAATGCAAACTAAAAAAATTGCTCGTTTTCCAGTGGTTTTGGTGGGTAAAAGCTATTGGGGAGGTTTATTTGAATGGGTGAAAACCACGATGCTCGACCAAGGATATATTGGAGCCGATGATTTGAATTTAGTAGCTTTGGTGGATACCCCAACGGAAGCAGTGAAAGTGATTGATGATTTTTATGCGAGGTATTTATTGAAACCGAATTTTTAGGAGAAATGGAAAAAGGAGGAAAGGAGGAACGATTTTACGGTCATATATTCCTCCCTTTCTCCCTTCTACCTTTTTCTTTCTAAGTACGCTTCCATATCCCCCAATCCCAACGCATTGAAAGTCATATTTGCCAAAAGACCTCCCTTGCGAGCCACCGCCACGCCATAGTGCATATCAAAATAACCTTCCATTTCGTGGGCATCTGGGTTGATGGAAAGCATCACATTCTTCTCCAAAGCGTACTGAATCCAACGCCAATCCAAATCCAAACGATAAGGACTTGCGTTGATTTCAATCACAACCCCATTAGCGGCACAGGCATCTATAACCTTCTGATAATCAATGGGATATCCTTCTCTTGCCAATAATAATCGTCCTGTGGGATGCCCTAAAATGGTGGTGTAAGGATTCTCAATTGCCCCAATGATTCGAGACATGGCTTTCTCCTGATTCATCTTTAAATTTTGATGAATAGATGCCACGATATAATCAAAAGACTTTAAAATATCATCGGCATAATCCAAAGAACCATCGCCCAAAATATCCGATTCGATGCCTTTTAAAATTCTGAAAGGGCGACCGACGCTTCGGCGGTCGGTCATGAGGGCGTATTTTTGATTAAGTTTCTCAATTTCAGCGTGTTGTTGCCAAATTCTTTCTTCCGAAAGACCTTTGGCATAAGAGGCAGTTTTTGAATGATCGGCAATTCCTAAATACTCAAAACCTAATTCTCGGCAATAATTCGCCATCATTTCCAACGTATGTTTTCCGTCTGAATACGTCGAATGATTATGCAAAATACCTTTCAGCGAATCCCAAGTGACAAGTTCCTCAATTTGATGGTTTTTCGACCATTCAAATTCAAAGTTTCCTTCCCGCATTTCTGGAATAATATACGGTATGTTCAGACTCGCATAAACAGCTTCTTCCGATTCAAAAATTTGTTTACTTAACTGCTTATAAATCCCATTTGAGGCTAAATGCTTTTCGCCAGAGGAATAGATAAACACTTGATTGACAAACTGTTGTGGTGAACAAATTTGAATTTCAACGGGAATTTCTTTTTCTAAAAAATTTCCCCGCCAAGCAAAAGGAGACGATGCTTTTTCGTCTTGTTGTAAATCTGGAAAAGCATTTAGAAACTGTTGAACTTCCCAAGGTTTATTGTGTCCAACCACTAATTGGATGGCATGGACAATCTCATTTTTACGACGAACATCCCCCACAATTTCTACTTGTTCAAACTGTTTTTCCAACAAATCAAACAAAATTTGGGCTAATTCTTCCCCTTTCTCCATCCTCAATTTTCCCGTATTTGATTGAGCATAAAGGATTGATTCTTTGATGGTTGCTTGAATTTTATCGCCAAATCCTTTCAATTTTGCCACTTCTCCATTTTCACAAGCCAATAGTAATTCACGGTTATCAGTAATGCCCAATTCTTGCCAAATTGCCCGAACTTTCTTAGGTCCAATGCCTTTTATTTGGAGCATTTCCAAGATACCTTCGGGTGTTTTTGATAATAATTCGGTAAGTTCTTGTGTGGTGCCAGTCCTACGGATTTCGTCAATCTTACCCGCAACGCTTTTACCAACACTCTGTAAACCAGCGAGTTGTTCAATAGAAAGCGTCATCAAGTCAGCGGTTTCTTTGTCTAAGGCACGAGCGGCAAAACTCAGATTTTTGATTTTAAACTCATTTTCATCGTGCAATTCAAGGAGTTTTACAGTTAATTCAAGGAGAGCAACAATTTCTTCGTTGGACATGGGAATTTTGATTGGATTAACGAATATTGAATTGGCACGCAGATGACGCAGATACTTCGTAACGCAGATTTTCCCAGATATTTCGATTTACAATTATATTTTCAAATCTGCGAAAATCTGTGTTGCCAGAGGCATCTGCGTCATCTGCACGGTCCGCCGCAGCGGTGCCATTATTTTATACTAAGCCTCAGCTGCTTCCTGTTCTGCTAAAACTTCCGCCACAGGTCTAAAATTGCCTTTTTTCAACAACTCATTTTCAGGTACGTAAGGACAAACTTCCAAGATTGTTGTGATGTTGATGTCCGTAATTTGGTAGTCATTCAAGTTTCCTAAGTTCTTGGTCAAAGCCTCAAAAACGTCTTTCGGATTCTCAGCATTGATTAACATCATGTGTGGAGTTTTCTTTTCCTTCTGTGTTTTTTCATCAAAACTAATGTACTGAACCTTCGCTTTATACCAAATTTCAGAACCATTTTCTTCAAAAAATACCTCGCTCAATTTCATTTTTGAGAGGTTAGTTAATTGAAAATCAGGCGTATTACTCGCCACAATCTCAAACATTCTTGCCTCTGCCTCAGTGTATGAAACGGCATCTACCAA
>JANXML010000113.1 GCA_025354645.1 Arcicella sp.
CGTTTCAGCACCGTTAAAAGACCCTTACGGAATTGGAGATTGGTTGAAACCAGTTAGCAGTTAGCAGTTAGCAGTTAGCAGTTAGCAGTTAGCAGTTAGCAGTTAGCAGTTAGCAGTTAGCAGTTAGCAGTTAGCAAAAATGCAAATTTTAAATTCTAAGTTCCAAATAATTTCGATTTGTATATTTTTGACTTAATTTTTCGCAATTTGTTGTCTAATTTTACTGATAACTGTTTATTCATAACTATTTACTACTTATTGTTAACAGATAATTGACTTAATTTATCACAAAACCCCTGTCTAATCATGCAACTTTCTTTGGTTTCCGAACTGCCCGAATTGGAGAAAAAAGTCTTCTTGGATATTTATGCAAGTGTATATTTTGATACACGTCGCAATCGTCCAAGATTAAAAACCATTGATGGTCAACGGATTCCTTGCGATTTGAAGGTCGGTTGCCCGATAAAAATCATCTCGGAATTCCCAGAAGGAACAATTTATAAATTAGATGCTCGTTTAGTTCAAAAAAATGGGCGTCGTCCATATTTTTTAACCATCAATAAAAATAAAGTTCAACGTGCCATTGAGTTTTTTGACCATAATATTCAAGTACAAAAAGGCTTGAAATTGGAACAGAAAGCAAAAAATATAACTTTCGAGAAAATTAAAAAAGAAAAAGTACCCGCAAAAGTGTATGAAGAAATTTCTATCTTCTAAATTGAATTGGACTTTTAATTACCTAATGAGAATTTCCTTAACCATCTTTATATTCCTACTTTCGTTTCAATCTTTTGCTCAAAAAACCTTTTGGGCGAGCAGAGTGATTGCTTTTTCTACTGAATATTCTGATGCAAACACAACCAAAGAAAATCGAGCCATTCAAGCCCTGGGTAAACCAAATGTATTACCTCAATTTGAAAAAAGTGTATGTGCGTGGCATCCTCAAACCCAAGATAACCCCCAAGAAGAATTTTTAATTGTTGGTTTTGATACTTTAATGAATATCCGACAAGTGGCAATTGCAGAGAACTTCGGACAAGGATGTATCGTTAAGATTGAAGCATTTGATGAATTTGATAATGTTAAATCGCTTTGGGTAAATAAAAATGCTCCTTCAACAGAGGTTGGTAAAATGTTCAATTTGATCCTTCCGAAGATTACAAATTTTAAAGTAAGAGGAATTAAAATTGTTCTTAATACAACAAGAGTGAAAGATTGGAATGAAATTGATGCTATCGGAATTTCTCAATCTGAAATACCAATTAAGGCTACAATTAATGTTGCTAAAAACCTGCCATCCGAGATTGTTAAAGAAAACTTAGGAGCGAACATTAATTCCGCATATCGTGAAATTGCCCCTGTAATTTCGCCAGATGGAAAAACGTTATATTACACTCGATGGAAACATCCAGACAATTTAGGAAATTCAAAAAATCAAGATGTTTGGTTTGCTGAAATGCAAAAAGATGGAAAATGGGGAATGGCAAAGCCAATCGGACAACCCATCAACAATACAGAACATAATGCCATTTGTGCCATTTCTCCTGATGGAAAAACCATTTTGTTGAATAATATTTATTTAAAAGATGGTTCGATGTCGAAAGGTGTTTCAATGTCAACTAAAACGCAAACGGGTTGGGGATTTCCAAAATCAATTACGGTAAAAAACTTTAAAAATAAGTCTGATTATGCAGAATACAGCTTTTCACCCAATGGTCGAGTAATGACTATGACAGGTCAATTTGGAGAAACCCAAGGAGGAAAAGATATTTATGTTTCATTTTTACAAGCGGATGATACTTGGTCTGAACCCAAAAATTTAGGAAAAAAAATCAATTCCGCTGATGAAGAAAGTACTCCGTTTATCGCCGCAGATGGCAAAACGCTTTATTTTTCGACGAAAGGAATTAGTGGATATGGAAATAATGATATTTTTTTAAGTAGAAGATTAGATGATACTTGGTTAAAGTGGTCGGAACCTGAGAATTTAGGCTCAATCATAAATACTAAAGAATGGGATGGTTATTTTACGATTTCAGCTTTAACCGATTTCGCCTATTTTAGTTCGCAAGAAAATTCTTTGGGTGAAGAAGATATTTTCAAATTAGCCGTTCCAGAATCAATCAAACCCAATGCGGTTGTTCAAGTAACGGGAGGTGTTTATAATAAGGTTGATAATAAACCAATTGCCGCCCGAATTAACGTACAATCAATGACTGACGGTGATACAGTTTGTGTGAGTTATGACCCTCTAACTGGAGATTATAAAATGATGCTTCCAACTAAACAATCCTATAATATTACAGCAACACGAAAGGGTTTCATGGCGGTTTCTGAACCGTTGGATTTTACGAAAGAAAATAATTTTAAGGAGATAAAGAAGAACATTTACCTACTTCCAATAGAAGCTGGGCAGAAAATGACTTTAAATAGTGTGTTTTTTGAACAAAGTAAGGCGGTAATTATTGATACATCATTTCCTGAATTAGACCGAATCGTAAAAGCAATGAAAGAGAATCCGACGATGGAAATTATGTTGGAGGGACATACCGATAATCAAGGAGATTGGAATGCCAACTTACTTTTATCCAAAGAAAGAGTTGAAGAAGTTCAGAAATACTTAGCTTCAAAAGGAGTTATAATGAAACGAATTCAAGTGCAAGGTTTTGGTTCTACTCGTCCAGTAGCCAGTAATAATTCGGAGGAGAAACGTAGGTTGAACAGACGGGTTGAGGTTACGATTGTTAAAAATTGAAAATAGGTATGAAATTGTAGGTATGAAGTATTAGGTCGTAAGTATGAGGGAAAACCTATAAATTCAATGGTATGGAAATAAACTTCTAAATTTGTTTTACCTAATGCCTCATACCTACGACCTAAAAAGTCGGTATAATTTTTGCGGAAAACAAAACAACCTTAATATAATGGTATCAATGTTAAAGAAATCCGCCTTCTTTTTATTCTTCTTTCTTAAAATTATTTCCCCAACGTTGTCTCAAAAAACGTATTGGGCGAGTAAAATATTAGAGTTTTCCTCAGAACGAGTCATTCCTTTTCAAACCACAGAGTATAAAGCTGTTCAAGCGTTAGGTAAACCGAATGTATTTCCAAACCATGTAGTCAGCACAGCCGCATGGGAACCATCATCCCCCGATAGTCCCAATGAAGAATTTATCACAGTAGGTTTTGATACGTTGATGTCAATTCGTCAAGTAGCAATTGCAGAGAATTATGGAAGCGGTTGCATCTCAAAAATCATTGCTTTAGACACAGAATCGAATCCTCATATTCTCTATAATACTCGTAATGAACCAGCTAAGCCTCTTTCACGTGGCAAAATGCTCAATATATTTCTTCCTCAAAGTACTTCTTATGGTATTGCTGCCATCAAATTATTTTTAAATACTGAAAAAATAAAAGGTCCAAATCAAATTGATGCTATCGGAATATCTGAATCGATAGAACCTATCAAAGCAACGATAAAAGTTGCCCTAGATGCTCCAAAAGAAGTTTATCGTGAAAATCTTGGTAAAGGCGTTAATTCAAGACATCAAGAATTTGCTCCAGTGATTTCAGGTGATGGAAAAACGCTTTTTTATACCCGAAATTACCTGTCAGTTTTTGGTAAAGAAAAAGATCAAGACGTTTGGTTTAGTACTCAAGATAAAGAAGGTAATTGGATAAAATCAAAGAATATTGGTTACCCTATCAATAATAACGATAAAAATGCAGTTTTTTCGGTTTCAGCCGATGGTCGAGAAATTTTATTAATGAATAAATATAATCGGGACGGTAAATTATCTCCTGGTATCTCTCGCTCCTATCGAACTCGTGATGGATGGGCGTATCCTGACGAAGTTAAAATAGATAATTATTACAACCAAAGTCCCAATGCCGAATTTGCCATTTCACCCGATGGTTCAGTAATGGTGATGTCTATTCAAAGAAAAAACACTATTGGCAAGCGAGATTTATACGTTTCCTTCAAAAAGGATAAAAATACATGGACTGAACCTGTAAATATGGGAAGACAACTTAATACGTTTGAACACGATGTAACTCCCTTTATTGCTGCTGATGGAAAAACACTTTATTTTTCAACACAAGGACTTCCAGGATTTGGTGATAATGACATTTTCAAAGCTCAAAGATTAGATGAAACTTGGCAACTATGGTCTGAACCTGAAAACTTAGGATCTGCCATAAATACACCAAATTGGGATGGTTATTTTACAATTCCAGCTTCGGGTGATTATGCTTTTATTTGTTCGATTAATGCTTCTAAAAAAGAAGATATTTATCGTTTAGAATTACCAAAAACTGCTAAACCAGAGCCTGTTGCTATCATTTCGGGTAATGTTTTGACAACGACAGATAAAAAACCCATTGAGGCAGTTTTAACAATGACGCCACAAAATGATAAATTAAAACCCGAAATTAAAAACTACGACCCAGCTACGGGTGCATTCAGTTTCGTGGTTCCGTTGAAAGAAATCTATGATTTTGTGCCGTATGCAAAAGGATATTTAGCCATTAATGAAACCGTGGATTTATCCAAGGAAATATCTTACCGTGAAATTAGAAAAGATTTTTACTTAATGCCCTTAGAAGCGGGGAATAAAGGTATTTTGAACAGTTTTACTTTTGAACAAGGTGAATCAAAGTTACAAGCTCCTGCCTTGAAAGATTTGGACAGAATCGCACAAGCCATGATAGATTTTCCTACTTTGGAAATCCTTTTTGAAGGACACACCGATAATCAAGGAGATTTTCAATTGAATTTAAAACTCTCGGAAGAACGGATTGAAGAAGTTAAAAATTATTTAATTTCAAGAGGAGTTCCTGCCGAAAGGATTACAACAAAGGGATGGGGACAAACTCGCCCGCTTGCCAGCAATGCCACCGAAGAAAGACGTAAATTAAATCGTCGTGTGGAATTTACAATCGTTAAAAAATAGACCGCATAATACTTTCTAAGTCGCTTCATTGTGCTACATTCACAAAAATCCGCTATTTTTGCAGAAGGAAATAAAACAAATTTCCTCACCATTATACGAATTTAACGCTGAATGACTACCTCAACGCAACAATCAATAATCTTATCCACTGACTTTAAAAAGTTACAAGGCAAACTCCGTCTTAAAATTCTTGAAATGTATTTCAACGCTAATGCAGGACACATTGGCTGTTCACTTTCGTGCGTTGATTTGATGATAGGTTCTTTGATAACTCATAGGAAAGAAAATGAGGTTTTTTTGTTGTCAAAAGGTCATGCTGCGGCTGCTTTGTACGCTTGTTTACATGAATTAGGTGAGATTTCGGATGAAACTTTAAAGACTTTTTACAAAAACGGAACCACACTCCCAGCCCATCCAGCACCCAATAAAATCAAAGGAATTCCTTTTGCTACGGGTTCATTAGGTCATGGGTTGCCCATAGCAATTGGCATTGCCCAAGCCAATAAAATCCTCGAAAACGATGAATACACCTACGTTTTGATGTCTGATGGTGAAACAAATGAAGGTACAACTTGGGAAGGTGCACATTACGCAGTGGCAAAAAGCTTAGATAATTTAATCGTTATGATTGATAAAAACGGACTTCAAGGATTTGGAAACACCAATGAAATTTTAGGGGTATCAGCCGACAAAAATAAATGGGAAGCAATGGGTTTTGAAGTGGTTGAATGTGATGGACACGATGTTTCAGAAATTAATAATCAAATCGATTTATTCAAGGCTCGCAAAAATGGTGTTCCTAAGTTATTAATTGCCAATACAATTAAAGGTAAAGGCGTTTCATATATGGAAAATAAAATTGAATGGCATTATTTACCGATGAAACCTGAAAATTACGAAATAGCAATTAGTGACGTAAAAAATAATTATAACCAATAATTCCTTACAAAACCTATAATCCTTTTCATCAATGACCGATTCGGTAAAAGAAAAAATCTTATCTCTCAAAGGACCCATTTTTGTTTATGGTGCGTCTGGTTTTATTGGAGCAAATCTTTTTAAAGACATTTTTAGTGTTCGTAAAGATTGTTATGCACTCACTCACGATGCACAAAAAGCATGGCGATTGAAATTATTAGACGTTCCATCCGAAAATATTGTTCATTGTGATATTGTTTCTAATTATTCGGTTCAAGATGTTTTTAATTCCTACAAACCTAAAACCATTTTCAATTTAGCCGCTTACGGTGCATATTCTAAGCAAAAAAATGTAACGTTAACTTACGAAACGAACGTAGTTGGAACAGTTAATTTATTAGAAAATATAACTTCGGATATGGTGTATATCCATGCAGGAAGTAGCTCAGAATATGGTTTTAATTGTACAACTCCCAAAGAAACCGATGCTCTCGAACCAAACAGCCATTATTCAGTTTCAAAAATTTCTGCGGCATATTTGATTCAATTTTATGCTCGTGTACACGAAAAGAACGCCATTAACTTACGACTTTATTCAATATATGGCGATTGGGAAGAACCTGACAGATTAATTCCAAAATTAATCGAATCCGTTCGTCAGCATAAATTACCAAACTTTGTTTCCAAAGATATTAGCCGTGATTTTGTTTATATGTCGGATTGTGTTGAAGCTTTTATTGATTCAGCTCTCAAAATATCGCCCGAGATAAGAGGAAAATCGTATAATATTGCGAGTGGCGTAAAAACTACGATTGGTGATTTAGTAGAAATTTGTCGTAAAGAATTTGGCATAAAAGAAGAGCCTTCTTGGGGAAGTATGGAAAATCGTTCATGGGATTTGGCTGAATGGTATGGCGACCCCACAGAAGCAAAAAAAGATTTAGGTTGGGAAACAAAAACACCTCTAAATCAAGGACTTAGACAATATTTTGGTTGGCAAGAAGCGATTAAATATGAAGAAAATTTATTACCTGCTTTTCAAAATCCGTATCTAAATCCAGTCATAACTGCAATTATTGCTTGTTACAGAGATGCCGAGGCGATTCCGTTTATGTATGAACGATTGGTCAAAACTTTCAATGAAATGAAGGTTCGTTATGAGATTATCTTCGTGAATGATTGCTCTCCTGATAACACAGAGGAGGTTTTAGAAGAAATTTGCAATAAAGATTCTAATGTAATTGGTATTACGCATTCAAGAAATTTTGGTTCTCAATCTGCTTTTTTGTCGGGCATGGAAATTTCAACGGGAGATGCGGTAGTTTTAATGGATGGCGATTTGCAAGACCCGCCAGAAGTTATGCCAAGATTTTATGAGAAATGGACACAAGGTTTTGAGGTAACGTATGGAGTGCGAATTCAACGTGAAATGCCTGCTTGGTTGCATTTTTTCTACAAAACGTTTTATAAAATCTTTAAAAATATGTCCTACATCAACATTCCAAAGGATGCAGGTGATTTTTCAATGATTGACCGTAAAGTGGTGAAAGAATTAGTAAATCTTCCCGAAACTGAACAATTCCTTCGTGGATTACGGGCTTGGGTAGGTTTCAAACAAATTGGCGTGGATTATATACGACCTGAAAGAATGTTTGGGGTTTCTACCAATAACTGGCGTAAAAACATCTGGTGGGCTAAAAAGGCAATATTTTCATTTAGTTTTGTGCCTTTGGAAATAATGTCTTACGCAGGATTTATTATGACCTTAGTTTCAGTTTTAGGAATTATTTGGCAAATTTTAGCAAAATTAGTTTTCTACCCAAACACACCTTCTGGACTTTCAACCGTTATCATTTTAGTAATGTTTTTTGGAGGAATTAATTTGTTAGGAATTAGCTTTTTAGGTGAATACATTGCCAAGATTTTTGAAGAAACTAAAAAGCGTCCAAAGTTCATTAGAACTAAGGTTAGAAAAGGAGTCAAACAATACAATACGTCGGAGGAAATAAAAAGATTAGTTGAAGGACAAAGGAAATAAAAGGAGAAATGAAGTAGGGAGGAAGGGAGACAAAAAAAGCAATTTCAAGAGGTGCTTGTTCTTTTCATGCTTACTCCCTTATTCCTCAAAAATATGAGAAGAGAATTTTCAGATGCCATTGAAAAAATTGCCCTTGAAGACGAAAAAATCGTTTTTATCACGGGTGATTTGGGCTATAACGCACTCGAAAACTTACAAAAAAAATTAGGTAATCGTTTTATAAATGCTGGCGTGGCAGAGCAAAATATGGTTGGACTCGCCGCAGGAATGGCATACAAAGGTTTTAAAGTTTTTTGCTACTCAATTGCTCCATTTGTGGTTTATCGTTGTTGGGAACAATTCAGAAATGACGTTTGTTTGCATAATTTGCCTGTTTTTTTAGTGGGAAATGGTGGAGGATATGGCTATGGAATTATGGGAAGCACTCACCACGCCATCGAAGATTTAGCTGGACTTAGTGCATTGCAAAACGTAAAATGTTGGATTCCAGCTTTTGCCGATGAGGTTGAACCTTTTTTAAATCAAATAGTGGCAGATGGTCGTCCTGCCTACTTGCGTTTAGGTGCTGGTAAACAGACTCCTGCAAACGAAGGAGAATTTGGTAGCTTGAAATTGGTCATAAAATCCGAAAAGCCAAAAGGCTCAATCGTTGCTCTGGGACCTGTGGCTAACAACGTAGTTAGTGTTTTGCAACAAGGAAAATTTACTAACAAATTCAATTTATATACCGCTCAAAATGTTCCATTAACGATTGATTCAGCAGGATTTAATTTATTGCAAGCAACTGATAATCTGTTGGTTATTGAAGAGCATGTGAGTATTGGCGGTTTGGCTCAACAACTTTCTGTTCAATTGATGGAACAAGGAATATCATTTAAAAAATTTATAAGTTTACGTGCGGAAGGTTATCCAGATGGAACGTATGGTGATCAAAATTTTCATCAAACACAGTCTGGTTTAGATGTAATTAATATTGCGGAAAAATTGAGACTTTTTTTATAATCCTTATCTCTTGAAATCATCACTTTCTAAAAATATACTTTGGGCTATGCTGGTTTTTCTTCCAGTAGGTTTTTATTTCTACTTTCTTTCTGAATACGCTATAAATATTCCGAAGTGGGATGACCATGCCCTCAAAGCATTTATTGTTGAATTTCAAAATGCCAATGGGTTTATTCCAAAACTACAAACCTTTTTCAAACAACATAATGAGCATAGGATTGCCTTTGACAGGTTTTTTACTTTAATCGTATTTTGGATTCATGATAGCATTGAATATCGTTGGTTGATGTGGATTGGGAATTTTACACTTTTGGGAGTATTATTAATTTTCTATAAAATTTTCAAAAAACAAAAATTATCTATTGCCTATTTTGTCCCAATCCCGTTCATATTATTTCAATTACAACTTTGGGAAAATACATTTTGGGGAATGGCATCAATGCAAAACTTTGGAATAATATTCTTCATATTTTTACTGATTTATTTGATTTCCTCAGAGAAAAAGACTCATTTTTATTCAGCTCTTTTGGTTGCTCTTTTTGCTACGTACACAAGTGGCAATGGCATAACAATTTTTCCAGTATGCTTATTTTTATTAGTCCTACAACGCAGATTTAAAGATGTTTTTGTATTTAGTTCAATATCGATAATCTTGGTATTTTTATATTTTTACCACTATAAATTTCCTGAGAATAATCCCTCATTAGATGGAATTGGAATTAGGAAAATAGCGACGGGGTTCTTCATGTTTTTAGGTTCAGTATTAGATTTAATCCCTAACGCTTCTCAAAGCCAAAAATTAACGATTTTAGGTGGTGCTATATTTTTAATAACTGGTTTGATTATAGCTATTTATCTAATTTTTAATAGTAAATTATTTAAAAAGCAACGAAATCTAAATCATACAGAATTATTTATTGTAGGATCTCTAATGTTTTTAATTGGTACTTCAATAGTAGTAACCTTGACAAGAATAAGTTATGGCGAAGCTGGATTATTGACAAGTCGATATAAGATTTATTCTATTTTATTATTAATTACTTTTTATATCGCCTTTATATCAAAAATCCATACTAATGACAGTAATTGGTTACCATTGACCTTAATTTTCATGGCAATTTGTTTCAATTTTGTCGCAAATTATACCAATTTTAAAGAAGTAGTAAATTTCAGAAATCAACTGATTTCATTCGGCAATAATTGGAAATTAGATAAAAATATAGTTTCGGTAAAACCTACAATTAACTTGTATGAATCTCCTAAACTGGGAATTGAAAGTAATCTCCAAGAAATAGAATCACCAATTAAAAATGCTCCAATTTGGAATGATAGTATATTCAAATATGTAAATTCTGATGGTATTTTAATCCAAAATGAAAAATTTTCATTACCAACCATTAAAGGGGATAATATTTCATTAATTGTACAATCGAATAAAAGGACTTATTTAATGCCAGTAGAATTTATGAGAAACTCTTTAAAAGCATTTGTGAGAACGGGTAAATATTGGCGAAGTGGATTTGTTGGAGTTTTAAATAATAAAGAATTTGATAATGGATCTTATCAATTAGGCATATTGATTAAAAATAGGAATGTGATTAAAAGATATTACTTAAATGACTCATTATTGGTCAATAATCTTAATTCTAAACCTATAAAAACAAATTGGTAGTTTTTTATGAAACAAGAAACATATTTTTCACAACTTGATGGTATCCGATTTATTGCGGTTGGTTTAGTATTGCTCGACCATTGGTTGGCTGAAAGTAATGTCTATCCCTTGGGTACTTTAGGTGTAACAATGTTTTTTGTTTTGAGTGGTTTTTTGATTACTCGAATATTGATTCAAAGTAAATTGAAAGACGATAAAATAGTGAGAAGTCATTGGTTTTCAGTAAAACAATTTATCATTAGGCGTTCAATTCGTATTTTTCCTATCTATTTTCTGGCAATTTTTGTTTTGTATTTACTGGATGTACTGCCCGTAAGAGAAACTATTTTGTGGTGTTTGACTTATACAACTAACCTTTATATCGCCATTAAACAGCATTGGATGGGTACAATTGACCATCTTTGGTCATTAGCGGTTGAGGAGCAATACTACTTGGTTTTCCCTTATTTAATTTTGTTTTTGCCTACAAATAGTTACAAGAGAACGCTGATAAGCATGATAATTTTATCGGTATTATTAAGATTATTTCTTTTTTTTAATGGTAGTCCTTGGATGGTTCAATACGTTTTAATGCCTACTTGCTTAGATAGTTTTGGAATCGGCGGACTTCTGGCATACTTTTTTAGTTTTCAAAAAGAGACGTTTTTTAAAGAATTGACAACAATAAAATATTTGATTGCAAGTTTTTCAATGCTTATCATATTTTTGTTTTTTTCGAGACAATATCAAATTACTTCAAATCAAGTTCATCATTTTGGAAATTTAGTAATTGAAAGATTGATTGGTTCTATTTTTTGTTTTTTTCTTATTGCAAAAGCCGTAAATGGATATGAAGGAATAATGAAATGGTTTCTTGAAAATCCTTTGGTAAGTTATTTCGGAAGGATAAGTTACGGTTTGTACCTTTATCACAATTTTGTTTTTAACTTTTTTCATACTCCCCAAACGAGTTTTGTATTGAGAGGTTTGCATAAAATTCAGCGGATTTTACCTTCAATGACTCAAAATTCTATCTTTGAACTTTTATATTATTTCGGAATTACAGTTTTTATTGCAACGATTTCTTGGTATTTAATTGAAAAACCAGTTAATAATCTCAAAAAATACTTTACCTATTAACCTCTTGATAAAAAGACAGCGAAGTTTAATGTAGATTTTCGTTATTATAAACCTAATTTGGTATTTTTGTAAAATAATTTTCGCTTCCAACAACCCTTTTAATGAGTATTAAATTAGCAATCGTTATGCCAGCCTACAATGAGTCAGCGTGCATGGCAGACGTAGTAAAGATTTGGTCAGACCTTTTAGACACTGAATTTGCAGGAGAAAATACCCGACTTATTGTAGTAAACGATGGGTCAAAAGACAATACAGGTAATATTCTTGATTCTTTAAAACCGCTTTATCCAAAACTTGAAGTTGTGCATCAAGTTAATGGTGGACACGGAAATGCAGTTGTTCATGCCTATAGAAAAGCGGTTGAATTAGAGGCTGAATACATTTTTCAAACTGATTCGGATGACCAATTTATTCCAGAAGATGTTAAAAAACTTTGGGATAAAAGAAATCAATCAGATTTCATTTTGGGTTACCGACAAGTTAGACACGATGATATATTTAGACTATTGATTACCAGAATATTACGGTATAGTATGTTTTTAGTTTATGGTACTTTTATCATGGATTCAAACATTCCTTTTCGATTAATAAAAGGTAGCTTTTTGAAAAAATTGCTATCACAATTGCCAAGTCCTGTACCGTTTGCTCCTAATATTTTCTTGGCAATTATGGCTAAAAAATCAGGGCAAGAATTATTTAATATTCCAATTATACACAAGGAAAGAGCAACTGGTGAGGTTTCAATTCAAAAAATGAAATTATTAAAAGTATGTTGGCAATCGTTTAAAGAATTATTGAATTTCAGAGTAGAATTAAACAATAAGATTAAAAATTTAAAATAGGTTAGTAGGTATGAGGTCTTAGGTATGAGATTGTAGGTATTAAATAGTGAGTCATTAAATTGCTAATTATGCCTTTAAAAGAATCAACGGTTAAAATTCCTGTATTTTACAACCTCATACTTCATACCTCATACTTTATACCTGAAACCTAAAACATGAAACAATATGATTATTTAATTGTGGGGGCTGGACTTTTTGGTTCAGTATTCGCACATGAAGCTACAAAAAAAGGAAAAAGATGTTTAGTCATTGACCGAAGAAATCACACAGGCGGAAACATTTTTTCTGAAGAAGTTGAAGGTATCAATGTTCACAAATACGGGGCACACATCTTTCATACGAACGACAAAGGCATTTGGGATTATGTAAATTCATTCGTTGAATTTAATCGTTACACCAATTCACCCGTTGCAAATTTTGAAGGCGAATTATTTAATTTACCTTTTAATATGAATACTTTTTATCAACTTTGGAAAGTTAAAACGCCCGAGGAAGCACAAGCTAAAATTAATGAACAAGTTGCTGCATCTGGTATAACTGACCCGCAAAATTTAGAAGAACAAGCCATTTCATTAGTTGGAACCGATATTTATGAAAAATTGATAAAGGGCTATACTGAAAAACAATGGGGACGAAAGGCAACTGAATTACCCGCTTTTATTATCAAGCGTTTGCCTTTAAGATTTACTTTTGATAATAACTATTTTAACGATAAATATCAAGGAATTCCGATTGGAGGATATAATAAATTGACAAAGGGTTTATTAAAAGATATCGAAGTTAGAACTGATGTCGATTTCTTTGAAAATAAAGAAGAATTGATGAAATTAGCCGATAAAACTGTTTTCACTGGTAATATTGACGAATTTTATGAATATCAATTTGGAAAATTAGAATATAGAAGTCTCAAATTTGAACATGAAACTTTAAATCAAGAAAATTTTCAAGGAAACGCCGTTGTGAATTATACAGAAGCTGACATTCCATACACACGCATACTTGAACATAAACATTTTGAATTTGGAAAACAGCCAAAGACCGTTGTAACCAAAGAATATCCTTGTGAATGGACCGCTGGAATGGAGGCTTACTATCCTGTAAATGATGATAAAAACAACGAATTATTTAAAAAATATCGTGATTTATCTCGACAAGAAGAGAATATAATTTTTGGTGGTCGTTTGGCTGAATATAAATATTATGATATGCACCAAGTTATTGGATCAGCTTTGGTAACTTCTAATAAAGAATTACAATAATATTTTTGGGTTGTTGACTTTAAAGATTTACCTCATCTTCATGGTCAACAACTTTAATCCTTCCTGATTTTATGATAAAACAAAAACTACTTTTACTGGCATTTGCTATTTTGGGAATTGGTGGTTTTATTTATTATAAACAAGCAACTTCAACCACAAATCGAATTATTGACTTTATTCCTGATAATACGCTCATTTTATTAGAAACAAACGAGATTTCTACTGTTAAAAATTCTGTAATTCCTCGAATACCTCTCCTAACAAATGCTTCTTCTCAATATCAAGTTTTAAAATCGATTGGGCTTTCTCAAAAAGATATTGACCTTCTTATTTTAAAAAAAACACTCTATTTTGCTTTATTACCAAAAGGAAAGGACGATCTCGCTTTTGTGAATTATCTGCCTTTAACGACTGACAATGAAGACTTTATAGAAAAATTAAATAATCTTTCCCAAAATAATACAGGTAAGCGAATCATTCCACATACTACAAAGGGATATAAAGTTTTAGAAGTAGTGGATGAACAAGCTAAATCTCTTTTTGCATATATTATTCAAGATAATTTTTTGATTTTTAGCCAATCAAATTTAGCTTTGGAAGAATCCATTTTGCACGCTCAAAGTAATTGGATTAAAACATTAAAACTTAATAAAGCGGAATCTAAATCTGATAAAGTTTTTAACAAAACACATTTTAATCAAGCCTCTATAAATAGTTTTTTAAAAGGAATTTCGGTTAATAATTCAATAAATTTCTCATCAATTTTTCCGCAAACGCTTGAATGGTTAAAGCCAAGTAGTAATTCAATTGAAGCAATCAGTACGCCTTCACATTCAAATCTATTTGATGGACAAAAATCGTTAAGTATTCAAGGCTTGAATATGATTCCAAATTCAAGTTCCTATTCTTTAATTATGTCCTTTTCAAATAGTGAAAAATTGACTAAACAAATACAGAAAAATTTAGAGAATGACAAAAAAATAAATACCTTACGAGAAAAGGTTAATAATAAATTTGATGTAGAATTTAAGAAAATTGATGAAAAAATAACGGATGAAGTGATACTTTGTAATTTTGATTACTCCTATCAAATTCAGCAAAATAAGGTTTTGATAATTAAGCAAAAAGGACTTTTGAACCCTTTGAAGGTAATTTCAAGTAACGTTGCTTCTAAAAGTGAAGATGATGTTTTCAGTGTTCAATATGGTAGTTTCCTGGTTACATTGTTAGGAATTAAAGAATTTCCGATGATGCTTTTTGGTGAAATTTATAGTGGATTTGAGGAATGTTATTTTACTGAATATAATGATTATGTAATCATAGCAAGCAATTTATCCACAATGCAAGATTATTTAATTTCGATCAGTAAAGGCGAAGTTTGGAGTAATTCTCCTAAAAATAAAAAGATTTTATCATACTGTTTACCAGCAAATTTGACACTTATCACTGAAAATTCCAGAGCATTATCAGGCTTACAAAATATACTAAATACCAAATGGGCTGAAAAAATAAATATTAACAAAAATGCTCTTTCAGGTATTCAAGCCGAGATTTTACAAATAAGTGCAACTGATGAAAGATTAGTTCTACTGAAAAATATAGAGGTAAATAAAACAACTCAAAAAATAAGTAATAAGTGGTTTAAATTAGGAGGTTTAAACATTGTGAGTGTCTCGAAACCATTATACCTAATAAATCCTCTCAATAAAAATCCTCAAATTTTAGTTCAAAGTGCCGACTACAAACTAATTTTATTTGAAAATGGGAAAAAAGTATGGAGTCATCAATTAAGTAATAATTTGGTAGGAAACATTAAAAGTATTAAATATTCGAAAGTTTCATCACAAGAACTGATTGCCGTCACAAAATCAAAAATATTTATTTTAATAAGATCAGAAAAAGGTTTTGATGTAATCGAAAGCAAACCTTTCAAAGGATTTAATCTCGATAATTTTAATATTTTTGAAAATGAAGTTGATAAAGATATAAATTTAACATTAGTTTCGGGTGAAGGTGTTTCATTTAAACTTAACAAAGAAACTTTAATATTATCTTCAATAACTACTCCACAAAACAGTGGTCAGATTCTTACTCCAATGCCAAATATCATTCAAAAAGGCATTGAATTTGTATTAATGATGAATAGTAATGGGAAACTTATTCTTCAAAATGCAAAAGGTAAAATAGTGCCAAATTTTCCTATAAATATTAACGGAAATTTTTCAACTCCACCATTTTTAGAAAGAGAAAATAAAAATGTTGTTATCAGGGTGATTAGCCAACAAGGAGATTTATTTAAAATTAGCTTAGAAGGTAAAATTCTTGAAAAAAGACAATTATACCGACCAATTAATGAAGTGAAATTTTCGATGGCATCCGATGATCGGAACACCGATTGGGTTTTGATGAGAACCGATGGAAAAGAGGTAATTGTTTTAGATAAAAATGAAAAAGAGTTATTTGTAATAAAGGGACTAAATTACGGTAAGAAAGTTTTAGGATATTATAATTTAGGAATTGCAGGCAAATATTTTTCAGTTAATAATGGATACGAAAACTACCATTTCTATGATGAAAATGGAGACGCTATTGGGCAAATTCCAATTGAATCTAATTTCAAGCCAATTCTATCATACTCAGACTCTTATAAAAAAATTATCATGAATATTACCAAACCAAGTAGCATCGAAACTTGGTCAGTTAAGATACGCTAATATGCTTTTTAATTCCATACATTTTTTCTTTTTTTTCATCATTGTTACTTTAGGATATTGGTCTTTGGGTTGGGCGGGTCGTTGGCGATTGTTGCTTTTTGCAAGTTGTTATTTTTACATGATTTTTAAACCTGTTTATATTCTTATTCTATTTTTTACCATTATCATTGATTATTATGCGGGTATTTGGCTTGAAAAGACAGAAGGAAAACAAAGAAAATGGTTATTGATAATTAGTATTATTACCAACGTTGGAATTTTAGCTTTCTTTAAATATTATCATTTTGCTTTTGAAAATATCGAAAATCTTTTAGGTATATTTCAAGTAAAAAATCCATTACCAGTTTTTGACTTTATCCTTCCAATTGGGCTTTCTTTTCATACTTTTCAAGCGATGAGTTATACGATTGAAGTGTATAGAGGAAACCAAAAAGCGGAAAAACATTTCGGAATTTATGCCTTGTATGTGATGTTCTATCCACAGTTGGTGGCAGGTCCGATTGAACGACCTCAAAATGTCTTGCCCCAATTTCACATTACGCATAAATATGATTTCGAAAAAGTAAAAAGTGGTTTAATGATGATGGCTTGGGGACTATTAAAAAAGGTTGTGATTGCTGATAGATTAACAATGTTCGTGGATTATGCTTATGAAAACCCTTCTGAAAAAACGGGGCTGACATTATTGATTGCCACGTTTTTCTACACTTTTCAGATTTATTGCGATTTTTCTGGATATTCAGATATTGCTCTGGGTTGTGCCAAAGTTATGGGATATGATTTAATGGAAAATTTCAGAACTCCCTATTTCTCAACCTCAATATCTGAATTCTGGCGACGATGGCATATTTCCTTATCAACTTGGTTCAGGGACTATTTATACATTCCAATGGGTGGAAATCGTGTTAGTGAATGGCGAAGATATTTTAATCAGTTTTTTGTTTTCATGATTAGTGGACTTTGGCATGGTGCGGCTTGGAATTTTGTTATTTGGGGTTCTTTACACGGAATTTATTTAATCTCTGCGGTTTTGAGAGACAAATATTTACCTCAATTAACGCTACCGAAAAATCTTTTTGGAAAATCAATTAACCTTATCACAACATTTATTTTAGTAATGTTAGCTTGGATTTTCTTTCGTGCGAGAGGAACAAATGATGCCTTTATTATAATAAAAAAAATAAGCATATTTTCCTTAAATCAAGATTTTAATAGTCCGCTCAACACAACAGAAATGTGGTTTTCAATAATGTTGATAGGCATTTTATTATGGAAAGAATTTAATTTTTTTCAAATCAATACTCAAAATTCAGTAAGATTTTATGGCTTAATTACTCTTTTTACCTTGACAATATATTTCTTTGGCGTATTTAATACCAATCAATTTATTTACTTTCAGTTTTAATAGTAACCCGATGTTCCTGCATCGGACTTGACAATCATTAGATGTGGAAGCATCGGGTTACAGATGAATTTAAAAATTTTAAAATATTCTGTTTTATTTTCAGCCATTTATTTGTGGTTACAAGCATACTCACCCCTTGTATATAAATCTTCACGACTTTTCCCAGACGATTATCGAAATGGAGATTTGTATCACCTCTCCTATCTTGCTCAATTCAAAGAAAAGCTGCCAATTTGCAATTCTTCCATAAAAGATTCTGTTGCTCAAAATGTAAATCTTTACGTGATTGGAGATAGTTTTACCGAAGAACAAAAAGTTCGCAACACTGACATAAATGCTTCAAAATATCTAAATGTGCATTGGAATAGTCAAGTCGAAATAGAATTAGATACTTCAAAAAGGAATATTTTAATCTTAGAAACCGTTGAAAGAACATTCAGAAATCATTTTTCAGAGGAAGTAACTAATTTTAAATTTGATAGTAAGTATAAATCTGAACTGAATAATACTTGGAAAAGAAAATTAAAGGATAAAATTGATGAAATAATTACATTCATTTTTCCAGAAAAAGATTCAATCGAGCAAAGATTTGAAGCATCATTGTTTAGTTATGATTTCATTTTAAGGTTTAGAGAAATAAAGGCACAGATTAACCATAATTTTTTTGGGAGAATAGAAAAGAAAGTTGTTTTATCAAAAGATAAAAACCATATATTTTTCTCAGAAGAAGCGTTGCCAACCGACTCACGTTCAGCATTTTACCCACTTTTAGATTCAGAGAAAGATTCTTTGATTTTGAGCATAAATTTAACCCGTGAAAAGTATTTAAAAGCGGGATTTGATGAAGTTTATTTGTCAATTATTCCCAATAAAGTAAGTGTACTATCTCCTGATTTAGGCACATATAATCATCTGATTGAGCGTGTACAAAATGATTCTAAGTTGATGATTCCAGTAATTGATACTTATTCAGAATTCAAAAAAAAACCTTCAAAATATTACCTGAAATCTGATTCACATTGGACTTGTGAAGGAAGGAATTTGTGGTTGAATAAAGTCAATAAAATTCTTGTATCTAAATGACAATCACACAATTAGAATACGTTTTGGCGGTTGAAAAACACCGAAATTTTGCAAAAGCTGCCGATAGTTGCTTCGTGACTCAACCTACTTTGAGTATGCAAATTCAAAAGTTAGAAGAAGAATTAGAGGTTAAAGTTTTTGATAGAAGCCATCAACCTGTTATAACCACACAAATTGGTTTAGAAATTATTCAACAAGCCCGAATTGCTATCTCGGAATTTTACAAGATTAACGAAACCATTAATGCCAATAAACATGATGTTTCAGGTGAGATTCGATTAGGAATAATTCCTACGCTTGCTCCATATTTATTGCCCTTATTTCTTAATGATTATCTTTCAAAAAATTCGTCTATTCATTTAAAAATCAAAGAGTTAACTACTGATAAAATTATTGAAAGCCTAAAAAATGATGAACTGGATTTAGGATTGTTAGCAACTCCGCTTCAACAGCCGAACCTTATTGAATATCCCATTTTTTATGAAGAATTAGTTTTATATGTTTCTCGGGAAAATGCAATATATAAAAAAAAGTATGCACTTTCAGAAGACATAAATCCAAAAGAATTATGGCTTTTAGAAGAAGGGCATTGTTTAAGATCTCAAATTGAAAATTTATGCGAATTGAAAAGAAAATCAATTGGAAATAATCAATTTGAGTATCAATCAGGCAGTTTAGAAACATTGCGTAAAATGGTAGAACGGAATCAAGGAATCACGATTTTACCAGAATTAGCTACTATGGATTTTAATGAGGAAAGATTGAATTTAGTAAGACATTTCAAGTCTCCCGAACCCGTAAGAGAGATTAGCTTAGTTTCTCATAAAAATTTTGCAAAAAAAGGTATTCTCAAATCATTAAAAACGTGTATCTTGGAATCATTACCTGACAAAATCAAGGAAAATAGAAACCATAATATTTTGAGTATATGAAAAATAACCCTAAAACGCTAACTGCTTGGGCAATGTATGATTGGGCAAATTCTGTTCATTCTCTTACCATAACTTCTGCAATTTTCCCCATTTATTTTCCAATTGCGGCAGTAATGATGCCTTCAAAAAGCACAAAACTTGATTTCTTGGGTTGGCAAATTGAAAATACGGTAATCTATTCTTACGCAGTTTCCTTAGGATTTTTATTATTAGCTTTTTCAGTACCTCTCGTTTCTGCAATTTCTGATTATGCTGGAAAGAAAAAAGTATTCATGAAAATGTATTGTTATTTAGGAGCAACATCTTGTATGATGTTGTACTTTTTCAAAGAAGGTAATTATTATTTAGGCACTTTCGCTTTCTTATTTTCAATCGTAGGTTGGGGTGGAAGTATTGTATTTTATAATTCTTATATTCCCGAAATTGCAACCGAAGATAGATACGATTCATTGTCCGCCAGAGGGTTCACGATGGGGTATTTGGGTAGTGTGATTTTATTAATTCAAAATCTCACAATGGTCTTAAAACCAGAATGGTACGGTGGAATTTCAGGTGGAGATGCTTCAAGAATTTCTTTTTTAACAGTAGGGATATGGTGGATAGTTTTTGCTCAAATTCCTTTCGCTTATTTACCTGAAACTCAAAAACCAAAAAAACAGGCAGGAAATTGGTTTTTGAATGGTTTTAAAGAATTAAAAAAGGTTTTTAGGGAATTGCAAAAGCTAACCATTACAAAAAATTTCCTTTTGGCTTTCTTTTTTTATAATATGGGAGCCCAAACTGTAATGTATTTGGGTGCTTTATTTGGAGGACAAGAATTAAAACTTCCTTCTGAATCTTTAATTATCACCATTTTATTAATACAATTAGTAGCAATTCCAGGAGCCTATATATTTTCTAAACTTTCGGAAATAGTCGGCAATACCAAATCATTGTCATACATAGTACTGATTTGGATTGCAATATGTATTGCAGGTTATTATGTTTATACAAGAAATGAGTTTTATATTTTAGCCACCGCAATTGGCTTTGTGATGGGTGGCGTGCAATCTTTATCTCGTTCAACTTACGCCAAAATGCTTCCAGAAAATACCAACGACACAGCTTCATTTTTTAGTTTTTATGACGTTTGCGACCGCATTTCAACAGTTTTAGGAACATTTATGTTTGGATTAGTAAATCAAATTACGGGGAGTATGAGGATGAGTTTATTGTTCTTGACCTTAATTTTTGCCATTAGTTTTTTGATGTTAATAAGAATTCCATCAAAAAATATTTACTTAATTATCGAGTAAAACCTTGCAAAAATGCGTTTTGAAATTGATATTTGTAGGAGTAAAAGGGCTGTTAGCTCAGTTGGTTTAGAGCGCCGCCTTGACAGGGCGGAGGTCGTAGGTTCGAATCCTATACTGCCCACATTGCCTCTTCAAATTTATTTTTGAAGAGATTTATTTTTTCTTGCCAAATCTGCTTGATAATACCGAAATAAGAAATCGTACATGACCAATTCATGGGTACGTTGATTGTCGCCAATGGTTCGATTTACAGTCATGTGAATGGTATCTGACAAATATTTCATCAATTCACTTTCCTGTTTTAATGACTTGATTTGATGAATCAAGGGGATGCAATTTTCAGATTTTTTATCAATGAATTCAAAAAGAGAAGCATATTCGTGACTTGTATGTATTGAATTATCCAAAATTAGTTCAATTGCATTTCTATTATCTCTAAAACGTTGGTCTAACTGCAGTTTTAGGTCTTTATTGATTAAAAATTCATTGGCAAAACTTATCTTCATTTTTTCTAATAAATTTTTCTTTTCAATAATAGAAAGCTCAAAATTTGTCAAAAAAGAATCAATTAATTTCAAACACCATTGCCATCTTATCACTTCTCTTTCTTCTCCCCAAGTTTGGTCAATCATTGCAATTATTGCACAACTATCTTCAAAGAAAATTGATTCGGTAAATTCCATAACGTTTGCCCCGTATCTTTCTATTTCTCGCTGGTAGGAATCTATTTGCATTTTCCATATAATTCCCTCATTTTCAAATGGTTGAATAACATTTTTTATAAGTAAAAATATCTGACCGATTGTTGATAAATCGGTTAGATGCACTCTGAAACGTAAATGTTTTTCAGGGTCTGCATATCGAATAAAGAACCATTTATCAATCAATTTTTCTTCGATTAATTGTTCTACGAGTGGTTTTATCGCTTGCGTCAGCACTGTATCCGCCATCTTAGAACCAACATAAAACTTAAAATAAAGCCATTCTGAACCAACAGAAAAATTTCGGATAATTTCGGAATTTTCATGTTCTAAATCATTATTCAAACCTCGGAAAACCATTTCTTCATTGATAAAAGAAGTTATGAATTGATTTGTAAAACCTTGTCCAACATTATTTTTAATCACACTATTTTCATCATGATAAAAAAACTCCTTTAATTCAATTTTTTCTCGATTTTTAATGGCATCAATCAAAATTTGCACACTCAGAAGATTGTTGATATTTACTAATAATTCATTATCATAATCAGCCAGAACAAATCGTTTTGGCAATTTCCATTTAATGCAAAACTCAAGAAAAATTTTAAGTAAATTATCTGATTTACAAGTAATTAGATGATTGAATTCAGTTTCATTAAATCTCCAAGTAGCCAACGAAAGAATAACATTTTTATAAATTAATCGTGGAGAAAAAACAGTTTGAGGAGCAATACTTAACCAACCTAAATCAAAATTACTTTGAAGATTTTGTGTTTGTAAATCACAAAGAAAATTATAAATTGGTAAAGCATTTTGAGAAAAATTATGAGCATTACTCAATCTTGGAATCACTTCTTTTGCTAATCTCTTAGACCTTAAAATGATTCTATCTCGTTGTAAATCAACGGAGACGTATAAATCATCAAGCGAAATTTGATTTTCGAGGGGTAAAGATGATTTTGCTAAATAAGGAATCTCGTAGGCTCGAAAAGGTGGATGCAACAAAATATTTCCTATTCGATTTTCGGGTAAATGCACAATTTCGGCAAAAATTACATTAGGATTTTTAGCTTGTTCAATATCTGTAATATCTTGTATTATATCAAGAATTTGATGGTCTGCATGTGCAAACCTTCCTAATAAATTTGCTCCACTCGACCCACTTATTCCCTCTAAATATATCGGCAAGTTCTCATCGCCAGTATGCCTAAACATGATAGAAATTGAAGGAGAAGTTTGAACAATATTGATGGCAAATTTCTTCAAATCTTCTTCTTTTAATTCAACTTGAAAATCTTCATTTTTGTAAGCATTTAACCATACATTAAATAGAAATTGTTGAAATAGATTTTGAGAAAAATTGAGGATTTTATTAGCTTTCTCAGGAAGTATTAAACCTTCAGCAATTGGCGTATTTTTACTTTTACCTAATTCTCCGTAACCAATTCCTACTTCGGTATCCAAAGCAATCAAAATGGGTAATTCTCTTGTTTCATAACGCTCAAAGTAATTAGTTTTAAAATCTTTAAGTTTCTGATTTACAGGGTTTAACGCAATTTTTTTGAACAACTCTTGAATTTCATTTAAAACATTTTGATATTCAGAATTAATTTCATTTTTATTAAATATTTTTACTAAATCAGTCTGGAATAATTTACCTTCTTCATAAGGAATTTCAAATGCTTTTATTTCGTCAATTATCTCATGATAAACTGAAAAGTCATTGTTCGTTTTAGTATCAATTCTGGCTAATTGTATTTCAATTTTATTGAGCAAATTTGAAATATTTGGGTGATTTGAAAGGGTATTTTTGATTTGTGATGTAAAATCTTCTCCCGTTATAGCGGGTTCCAATTCACTCACTAAAAGTTGAGATTCTATTAATTGTTCAACAAAAACTTTTGCATCATCTTCCGAAATTTCATCATCAATCAAGTTTGAAACGATATTGTATATTGTTTTACCAAATTTGCACAAATCTAAGACCAATTGAATATACTCTGACCAAGTGATTGCACTGATTTGATGCTTTCTCTGACCATTCAAATAACTGTATTCAATGTATCGAATCTCCTCTCCTACTCTATATACACTCGAATTTGGCGAGTACTTTATGGAATATTTTATTTGAGGAATTTCAGCTAATTTTTGTGCTAATGCACCCGCAAAGTGCATATCTAATCTGGTTTTTCTTTTTGTTTGAGCAGATAATTCTATTTCAGTTTTTTCACTCCATTCCACAACGCCACAACCAGCAAAAAGTCCAAAAGGAGTGCATCTACTACACATTCTTAGGTAATATTTTCCCAATGAAATAGGAATTTTTTTTAACTTTTTTGGGTCGGTGATTTTCCCCGCTTTCCAATTGATTGATTCTTGAAAAAGGATGGGAGAAGCTAAATATAAGGCTTCTAAAAATGTTGGATTACTGAGTAGTTGAATTAAGAATTCTTCGGAAATATCGTCATTAAAAGGAAGAGAAGGCGTTCTGACGATGAGTTGTTTAAGAAACATTTTGCGGTTCTGTTTTCTTGGTTTAGGAATAAGATTTCCGTTTACAACAAATTGATTATCAGTTTTTTATCACTCAGGAGAGGTTTAAACTACACACAAGCGATAAAAAACTGACAAAATAGAATAACAATTATATCAGATTATCAATAATATTAAAAGTCTGTATCAGCTTTTATCAGATCAGTTTTCTTAATCCAAATATTTCTATATAGAACATCGTGTCCTTCAGCTTGCAATTTTAATCCTTGAGGTGTATCAGTTATTCCTTTTCCATCATCATTTCCACCATCAACTCCCGAAAATTCACCTCCCCATACTTGACTAATGATTTGATTTTTATGGACTTTCTTACCATTAAAATACATCGTAACCATTGGTTTTTCTATTAATTTACCATCCTTAAACCTTGCAGCCCTGAAATTTATATCGTAAGCATTCCACTTGCCAATTCCGTTGTAGGCTTTATATCCAGATGGACTTTCATTGATAACTGCACCAATTCCGTGCGAAGTTGTATCACCGTCAAAAATTTGAATTTCGTATCTGTTTTGCAGATAAACTCCGCTATTTCCTCCTGCTTTTGAAACATAAAACTCAACGTGAAGTCTGAAATCTTTAAATTTTTCTTTTGTAACAATATCAGCTGCCCCATATAAGCCACCCGCTGCTGCTGGGTCATTTGTGTTTACTACGGTTCCAGCATCTACGGGATCTTTTACGATAAACCATTTGATTGGCAAAGTTGCCTTTAATCTTGGTCCTTCCCAATACGTCCACTTTTCATCAAGCATTTTTCTTGATCCATCAAAATAGATGTTTGATTTGTTAGGAGCGTTTACTCCTACTCCAACTTGTGCTTGAATATTAAAAATTAAAGCACAAAGTACACTTGTAAATAAAACTTTCATTAGAATTTGGGTTTATGGGTTATTGAATTATTTTAGTATTCTTGGCTTATAGGATGAATCATCAACTCATCAATGACAACGTGTTTTGGAGCTTCCAAAATATATGTGATTACATCTGCCATGTTTTGTGATGTTAAATAGTCGGCTTGATGAGGGTCACCTTCTTCTCTGCTATGAAAATAAGTATCAACTAAACCAGAATACACAACCGACACTTTAATTGAATCCTTGCGAACCTCTTTTCTTAAAGCCATCGAGAAAGCATCTTGTGCATACTTAGAAGAACAATATAGAGAACCACCATCAAAAACTCGTTTTGCCACGTCTGATGCTACATTTATAATATGCCCACCCCCTGCTTGCTTCATGTGAGGAATTGTTTCTCTGCAAAAAAGGAATGTTCCTTTCACATTAGTATCGTATATGGAATCCCAATCAGAAGTTGAAATTTCTGATGCCTGTTTGAAAATTCCGAATCCTGCGTTATTAATTAGTCCATCAATTTTTCCAAAAACTTCAAGAGTGGTAACAATTGTGGATTTAACAAATTCTTCATCAGAAACGGAACCTACAAATATTTCTGCCTTCGTTCCAATCACTTCGATTTCAGCCTTCAAGCTCAATAATTCAATTTCACTTCGAGCAATTAAACTCAAATTTGCTCCTTTTTTAGCCAAGAGTAGTGCTAAAGATTTCCCGATTCCTTTACTTGCACCCGTAATTATTATTGTTTTATCTTTAATTGACACTTTTTTAGTATTTAAAAATGAATTTTACACGTCAAATTAACCACAAAATTGATTAATTTCCTATAATCAGCAGGATTCTTAAATTAAAAAACTTCTCGTTTGAATTTGTTATAAACTAACTTCGTATTTGAAAAAAATATTTATACGTTATCATGCAAACTATCAAATTTGAAATTTATCCTAATTTTTTTATTGTTGCCGATACTTTTGGAAATCCAGAGGATAAACCAGTAATCTTCCTTCATGGTGGTGGACAAACTCGTCATTCTTGGGGAGATACGGCAAATATTATTGCTCAAAATGGCTATTACGCTTTGGCACTGGATGCTCGTGGACATGGGGATAGTAGTTGGTCAAATTCTGGAAACTATAACATTGAAGATTTGGGCAATGACTTGAAGGAAGTTATCAAAAAAATAGGCAAAAATCCTGCAATAGTTGGGGCTTCGATGGGTGGATTGACCGCTCTAATTGCACAAGGCGAATCGGAAAATATCATTTCTTCGGCTATTATTTTAGTTGATATCGCACCTAAAACTGAACAAAAAGGGATTGAAAGAATCTTTGCATTTATGTCCTCGAACAAGGAAGGTTTTACTTCAATGAAAGAAGCCTCCGAATCTGTTTCTGCTTATTTACCGAATAGAACAAAGCCCAAAGATTATTCAAGATTAGAAAAAAATCTACGTTTACGTGAAGATGGGCGTTATTATTGGCATTGGGATATGAAGATGCTCGAACTTTGGAAGAGTATTACGCCAGACCAGCAAATTAAAAACGAAGCAAGAATGTATCAAGCTGCGAAGAACCTGAAAGTACCAACAATGATTGTGCGAGGGGGAATGTCAGACGTAGTCTCTGAAAAAGTAATGGCTGAATTTTTGGACGAAGTTCCTCATGTACGAAGCGTAAATGTTTCAGATGCTGGACACATGGTGGCTGGAGATTCAAATCATGCTTTTACCAATGCAGTGTTAGGATTTCTAAGGGAAGTTTTTTAACTCAGAATTTAACTTTTCTTCTAAAAATTTATTTTTAGTTTGCAAACAGTTGTTATACTAATTATATTTACTAACAAATATTTTAAATAAGAAATGACACAACATTATTCAAATTACACACCAGAAGATTTTGAAATTTGGTGCATCCTTTTTAATCGACAAATACAACAATTGAAACCCTTCGCAAGTAAGGCATATTTAGAAGGTATGAAAAAAGTACATTTTTCTGCCGATAAAATTCCAAATTACGTAGAAACTAATACGCTATTAAAAGACCTAACTGGTTGGCAAATTCATGTAGTGCCTGGTTTAATTGACAATATTTCTTTCTTTGAATTAATGAAAAATAGGCGTTTTTGTGCATCAACTTGGCTTCGTAAAAAAGAACAATTAGATTATTTAGAAGAACCTGATATGTTTCATGATATTTTTGGTCATGTTCCACTTCTTTCAAATCAATCAGTTTGTAATTTTTTAGAAGAATTGACTCGAATTGCCTTAAAATTTGTTGAGAATGAAGAAGCAATTGAATATATAGCAAGAATATATTGGTACACCGTTGAGTTTGGTTTAATTAGAGAAAATGGTCATTTAAAAATTTATGGAGCAGGGATTTTATCTTCGTCAGGAGAAAGCATTTACTGTTTGGAATCTCCTCATCCTCAGAGACTTAACTTTAACATTCATCAAATTTTTGATACTCCTTTTGTCAAAGACCATTACCAAGATCAATATTTTGTAATTGATTCTTATGAACAATTATTTAATTCAATTCCTGAAATTGAGCGTGAATTGGAATTGAGGATGAAAGAAATTAGTTCTCGAAAAATTTTCATCCAAAATGATTTAGAAATTAAATATCAGGTGGCAAATATTTGATTTTGTAGTCAATTTCTCACAAATAAGCCAATATTGTGTTAATTTGGCAGACAATTGTTGTTTAGACAATATTTACAAATTTCATATAACAGGCTATTTACATACAATATGACTTCTAATCCTGCCGAAAATCGTGCTTATTTTTTTAAAATTGATACAACAATTAAGAAAATAAGACAGCAAATTCAAAAAAAATTTGATGATTTGAATGTTGATTTAACCGTTGATCAATGGGTGCTTTTAGACCATATTTATAGGTTTGAAGCCAATGGAATTAGTCAGAACGAATTGGCAGAGATGACCGTGAAGGATGCCCCGACAGTAACCAGAATTATTGATTTATTAGTTAAAAAAGGGCTATCAGAACGTACAATGGCAGAAAACGACCGTCGTAAGTTTAATATTACTTTGACTGATTCAGGAAGAAATAAATTCGATGAAGCCTATCCAATTGTAGCAGAAGTGCGTAAAAGAGGTTGGGGGAATTTGAATGATGAAGACTATAAAACTTTTGTAAGAATACTCGATTCAATTTATTCAAATGTCAACACTTGAGAATTAGTTTTCCAATTTATTATAATCCACAGAAATTTTAATTGTTTTAAGAACAAATTCTCTAATCAGTTTAAGAAAATTTATGACATTTCTCCTGCAAAAGATTGCTTTAAAATCTTTTTAACAATTTGAATATCAGTACTTTGACCCAAAGCAAACATCAACTTTGTAATAGCCGCTTCAGTTGTAATGTCTGCTCCATTCACAATGCCAATTTCCTGCAAGAATTGGCTTGTTTGATACCTGCCCTGAGTAACTCTTCCACCATTACATTGTGAAACGTTTATAATTACAATTCCTTTTTCAACAAATTCTTTCATTAAATTCAAAAACCATTCTACTGTTGGAGCATTCCCTGAACCAAAGGTTTCTAATACAACTCCTCTTAATTCCTTGATTTCTAAAATGTTACGAACCACTTTTTCAGTAATTCCAGGAAATAATTTTAGAATAACTACATTTTCATCTAAGGAATCATGAATTTTCAAAATTGCATCAGAATCAAACTGCTTTAAATAAGGTTTATTGTATTCAATTTTAATACCTGCCTCCGCTAATACTGGGTAATTTTCAGATTCAAAAGCATTAAATTGAACACTCTCATGCTTTCTTGCACGGTTTCCACGTAATAATACTGAATTGAAATAAATACAAACTTCTGAAATAATTGGACGATTATTGATTTGTGCAGAAGCAATTTCAAGAGCGGTGATAAAGTTTTCTTTGGCATCAGTTCTGGCAACACCAATTGGCAATTGAGCCCCTGTGAGAATGACAGGTTTATTCAAATTTCCCAATAAATAGCTCAATGCAGATGCTGTGTAAGCCATTGTATCAGTACCATGAAGAATTACGAAAGAATCATACTGAGAATAATTTTCTTCAATAATTTTAGCTAACATAATCCATATTTTAGGATTCATATTCGAAGAATCCAATAATTTGTCAAAAGTCAAGACTGATATTTCGAAATCTAACCTTGCCATTTCAGGCAAATTTTCTGGAATTTGGGCAAAATCAAAAGGCACTAAACTATCATTTTTGGCATCATAGACCATACCCAAAGTGCCTCCCGTGTAAATTACAAGCACTTTTACATCATCTTTGCCGTCGGCTTTGGTTTTTATTTTAATGGTTTTCATAAATGTAACCCGAACTTTCCAGTTCGGACTAAAAATAATTGCAATTAATTGGAACTTGAAAAGTCGAGTTAAATACTAACCGAACTGAGAAGTTCGGGTTACAATTTTTTGGCATTTAAGGTAGTTTGTTGAATCACAGTTTCGATACTAACTTGCATCAAATCTGCCACTTTTTGAGCAATAATTTGTAAGTAAACAGGCTCATTTCTTTTACCTCTATAGGGAACAGGTGCAAGATATGGGCTATCAGTTTCGAGAACGATATGCTTCAAATCAATAAAAGGCAAAACTTTGTCTAAACCACCGTTTTTAAAGGTTGCAACTCCCCCTACACCCAACAAAAAATTTAACTCAATTGCTTTTTGTGCCTCTTCTAAAGTACCAGTAAAACAATGAAAAATTCCTTTTAAATTTGAATCAGCATTTTTTTCAATTAGTGCAACAGTGTCCCAAAACGCATTTCGTGAGTGAATATCAATCCAAAGATTATGTTTTTTTGCGAAAGAACACTGGGTTAAAAAAGCCTCTTCTTGTTGTTTAACGAAGGTTTTATCCCAATATAAATCCATTCCGATTTCACCAATAGCGATAAATTTTTCTTTATTTAACCATTCTTCAACGATATATAATTCTTTTTCAAAATCCTCTTTTACATAACACGGATGCAAGCCTATCATAGGAAGACATTGAATTGGATTCTTACCAACCAATTCCATCATTCCTTTAATAGTCTCAGAATTGCAATTTGGCATCCATATTTCTGAAATTCCTATCTCAAATGCTCTATTTAGCATTTCTTCACGGTCATTAACAAAGGCATTGTCGTAAATATGTGCGTGCGTTTCTATCATTTTTAAATTTTTACTTTATTCATAAATTCGTCCTTTCCAATTTACTTTTATAGGCGAATAATAAAAAAAAAACATAGTGATTTGCCACAAATTGGCATAAAATTCATACGGTATCAGATACTTTATTAAATGGTATTCTTTTAATTTTATGATGGTTGGTAGCACAGTTATAGTTTGATTTAACCATTTAAGTAGCCAAATAATTCCCGCAAACTTCCATGAAAATGTAATTCCAATTATAAACAAAAAGGGAAAAAATAGTGCCTGTAGAAACAATAGAGCCACAATCCACCAAGGGCATTGTAAAGCTCCGACCATCCATCTTTTCCTTTGGTGCAAGAATTCTTTTAAAGAAGATATTGGCAGTGTTTGATTAAAAACATCGTGATTAATTGAATTCTTAAATCCAAACCCTTTTTTAACAATTTCATGGAATAATGCAAAATCTTCGGTGATTGAAAAGGGAATTTTTGAGTAGCCACCAGTAGCTTCATATGCCTTTCTTGTAAAAGCAGAATTATTACCCAATCCAGTTAAGGGTATCTTTAAATCTGCTGCTATTTTTAATAATGTCAAAGCATGAAGCCAATCAATGGATTGAAAATTATCCCAAATTGAACTAACTCTGATAGATGTTATTCCTACTTGATGACCAATATTAAAATCATTTTCAAAATTTTCAATCATCCCTTTTGCCCAATCTGGATTAACTTTCACATCTGCATCGCAAATTAAGAAATATTCACCAGTAGAAAACTCATAAAGGTTTGCTAAAACGTTTGCTTTACCTCTTTGATTATTGATAACTTTTTGAATATCAATTAATTGAAAATGAAGTTTTCCATGAATGAATTCTTTAATAATTGAGAACGTATTATCCGTTGAATTATCATTACCGATTAAAACTTGTAATGAAGCAATTGGATAATCAAGTTTTTCGATTGATTGAAGACAAGTTAAAATGTTTTCTTCCTCATTTCGAGCGGCAATCCAAATGGATATTTTGGGGTAAATCATAAAGTTTACAACAAATCAAATTCCGACTATCAATATTTATTTTAACAGAAAATGAATGATGAGAATTAAAGTGATTTAAAAATATAATCTTGTTCAGAAAAATGTTCTAAAACTCTCGGTAAAGCGTGAATCATATTTTTACTGGCTTTTATACTATCATGAAAAAGTACAATTGATCCTTGCTCGGTATGTTGCAATGTTTTAGACAAAACTCGATCTTTTGAAAGACTTTGGTCATAGTCGCCCGTGAGGACATCCCACATTATAATTTCATGCGTTTTCAAAATTTCTTTGGCTTGACTTCTTTTAATTCTTCCAAAAGGAGGTCGGAACATCCGTAGTTCGATTTTAGAATCTTGATGATCGATAAACAAGTTTCTGATATCGGACATCGAACATTGTTCAACGATAATATCTTCACATTTATTGAAATTGTCAATGTAATAATCATCTTGAAAATCCCAGCCTTTAACATGGTTAAAAGTGTGATTTCCAATGGTATGTTGCTGATTTATAACTTTTTGGAAAATTTTTGGGTATTTTTTTATGTTTCCACCAATGCAAAAAAATGTTGCTTTTGCCTGATATTTTTCTAATTCTTCTAAAACAAATTCAGTAATTTCTGGAATTGGTCCATCGTCAAAAGTTAGAAAAATTTCTTTCTTCTCAGATGGCATTTTCCAAATAAAATCTGGATATAATGCCCGCATTAAAAAATTTGTTTTGTGTATAAACATACTTCTCATGATAATTTCCTGCCTTTCCAAACAAACTCTTTTTCTTGGGCAATTAAACCAAAAAAAACTACATAAAAAGGGTAAATAAGTTGAATAAAAGGAATAAATTTTATTTTATCTTTTTGATCTAAATAATTGATAATCAAGCACAAAAAGACAAATTCAGGTAAACATTTTAATGCAATATTGAAATAGTTTTGAGTGAAAATACTATAAATCATACTCAAATTAACCGTAAAAATAAAAATAGCTAATGATATTACCTTCACATCTTTATATTGCTTCCATTTGCTCGCCCATCTTTTTCTTTGTTGATAAAAATGGCTAAAATCAGGTTGCGATTTTGTATGAACAATTGCATTTTTATTCAAGTTAAAGATGACTCTATTTGGATAAATATTGGCTATTTTATGCATTAGGAATTCATCGTCACCAGAAGCTAAATGTTCATTACCTTCAAAACCTTTAACTTCTTCAAAAACCTCTCGTGTATATGCAATATTGGCTCCATTGCACATATTAGGCTTTTTTAAATACATTGCACATGCTCCTGAACCAATCAAACTGGCAAATTCAATAGTTTGGAAAGTGTTCCAAAGCGATTGCTCATCGGTGAAAGTAACGATTGAACTGATCAACTTAGCTTCTTTTTGCTTATATACTTCTTCGATTGATGCAAGCCAATTTTCAGAAACGCTGCAATCTCCATCGGTTGTAATTATCAATTCTCCTGATGAAATTTCTATGCTTTTTTGAATTGCTCTTTTTTTAGGTGATAAATTAGTTTCAGTAAATATATTTAATATTTTTAAATCATATTGAGCAAATTCTTGAAAAAACAAAACAATTTTTTCAGTATTATCTGTTGAACCATCATTGGCAATAATTACTTCAAAATTTTTAAAAGGATATTTTTGTTTATTTAAGTCTTTTAAAAGATTCAGAATATTATCCTGTTCATTTCTTACAGGAATAATTACAGTCAATTTTGTCTCTTTTAGGCTAAGGGTTTTGATTTTTTCTCTTTTCATTTTTAACCAAGTAATAATGAATACTGAGTTTAAAATAAAGTATAAATAATTTATTAAAAGAATCGCCATTTAGGTAATTGGTTTATCAATATTTTTCAATTTCAGCAGTAATATGCTTCCTACGAGTACGGGTAATAAAATATTAATAATCCAAAGTGCAAAAGTTGCAGTAATTACGGAAGAAACGTTTACTGAATAAAAACTAAAAAAGTGAAGTGCTGAAATTTCTCTTATTCCTAAATCAGTTAAAAAATTTATCTGTGGAATTACCGTTTTGAACAACAATACTAAACACGAAATTGCCCATAATTCAACGAAACTTATATTAATATTGAAAATTTGCAACATAATGACAAATTGAATTGAATAAGTTAAAAATCGTAAAGTTGTCCAAAAAATAACTTTGAAAAAAACTTCATTTTTAAATTCAATTAAGGCTTTAAAATAGTTTTGATAAGGTTTTATCCAAGAAAAACGTTTTGAAAATGACTGAAAATTATATCGATATGAAAAAATAAATATTCCCAAAAAGACACATAAAATCAAAAGTGCGAGAATTAATTTGTCAAAATCTGAAATAATTTTATTCCAAATTATTGAATAAGATACCATCCCAAAAATGAGAGTAACATAAAATTGGATTCCATTTCCTAAAAGATTTGTTCCAATTCCAGATGGTCGATTAGCTTTTTTCAAGATTAACGTCCTACCCACAAAATCTCCAAAATTAGCAGGCGTAATAAATCCGAGCGTCAAAC